>JAWXAS010000032.1:0-15565 GCA_034439635.1 Bacteroidota bacterium
AATCCTTTTTTACTTTTTTCGAGAGATTTTTATCGCACTATTTTTAAACAAACTCAATAATAACAAGGCTTACAGAGTTTTTGAGGGACGACTAATTAGATCCCCAATTTTTCTTTTAACTGCGAATAACTGGTACGGCTTACAGGTACTTTTTTACCCGAACGCAACACTGCCACGTAAGAATTTTTCTCCATCGGTTCAATGCGCGTAAGCTCCTTTAAATTAACGATGAACGAACGATGTGATCTAAAAAAATCATTAGTATTAAGCACCGACTCGTAATAATTCATTGTCTTTTTCTTGAGGTAATAGGTCTCCTTTGTAAATATCTTCACGTAATCGTCGTAAGCCTCGATGTAATGTATATCCTGAGTTGGAACAATGCGAATATCACTTCCGTTTTTTATAACAATACGATTTGTTTCCTCAGCGTATAACTGGGTTGTGCTCAATAATTTTTCAACCCTCTCTTCATGCTTGTTTGCTCCAAGCCTCCATTTTTCAAGCGCCGAGTTAAATCTATCTTGGCTATAAGGTTTTAATAAATAATCAATGGCATTTGCTTCAAATGCTTTGATAGCATATTCATCAAATGCTGTTGTAAAAATTATAGCGGGCTTGTCCTCTATCAATTCTAACATCTCAAAACCACTTATCTTTGGCATTTGAATATCTAAAAAAATAATATCGGGCTTAAACTGCTGAATTGCTTTCACCCCTTCAAATCCATCACCGCATTGCGCCACCAATTCAATGTCGGCATGTTGCAATAAGTATTCATGCGCAACAGTTCTTGCCAATGGTTCGTCGTCGATTATAATAGCCCTTTTCATGTGAATTTTATTTCAAATTTTTGTCGCACGGAATGATCATTAGGTGTGTTTTATTTTTTTGCATGAATTTCATTTTATTTGCGGAATTGAAATGGTTGTTATAAAATTTGCATTCTCGGTTCGTGTTTTTAAAAGATCCTTGCGTGCAAATAACAAATATAAACGACGTTGAATAGACTCTAAACCAAAATTATTCCCGGTTTTTGAACGTTGCGTTTCTGCGTCGAACGGATTTGTGATCTCAACCGTTAATAAATGATCCCGGAGTTTAGTTTCAATGGTAATAAGTACATCGCCGGTTGTATCGTACAAGCCAAATTTAATTGCATTCTCAACTACAGGTTGCAATAGTAGAGGCGGAATATCACTCTTTAAACAAGCCTCACAATTCTTTGTTTCCACTTTTAAACGATGCCCAAAACGAACTTTTTCAATTTCCAAATACAAATTCAAATGTGTTAATTCGTCTTTCAACGGAATCAGTTTTTGTTCATCCTTTTTTAAAGTGCCTCTTAGAAATTCCGACAATTGCTGCACCATTTTACGTGCTTCCTGAGGCTGCGATATCACAAGGGCATTTATAGAATTGAGACTATTAAATAAAAAATGAGGTTGTATTTGTTGACGTAATTTTACTAGTTCTGCTTCGCGCATCATGGTCTCGATCTCGCTTTGATTTTTTTCGTTCAATTCCTTTTCACGTAAATAGATAACCAACCAATGAGTGATGGTAATAAAAGAAATAACCAGTAACGCGATCACGGCCCTCACCGGCATTGATCTTTCAACAAATTGCAAATGAATTCCATTTGTTTCAAATACGAATTTCAAAATGTGCGACAACAAATACTGATAAACGAACACAACTGCCAAAACATACGCTGCTCGGTACAATCGATTTGCTTTGCCGGGTTGATAAAACTTAAAAATGAGTACGGTAATAATAGCAATGAAGGCTAAAAGCAAATTTGAAATAGATGCATCTACTACAGCTAGCTTACACTCAACACTCATTTTAAACAGCACAAACCAATGAACAGCAGTAAATGCTATCAACGATAATGCCAAAACAAAAAATGCTCTACTGGTTGAATATATGAGGCCCGTGGTCAAATGTTTAGGCGAAACTTAGCAATTTTGTTTGGATTATTTGCGAACGATGGTGTATATAATCTATAAATGAGCTTGTATCGTGGGTTTCGTGCGTGGTTGAATACAATGGATCGCCATTTTTGTACGATCTCAACTCAAAGATATCTACCACATCGATAAATTTCCATTCTACCGATTGATCCTTATCATTGCTGAATTTTTCTTCCAAGATCCTCCCTTGTGTTTTAGCTTTATAAAAAGCGTCTTCAAGGCTTGATGCGTTTATTAGAATAGTTTGCTCATCAAATTGCGATTGATGTTTTCCATCGCCAATATTAATATTAAAGATGAGTTTTACGATGTATGAATTCATAATAAAATTATTTAATTGTTTAACTTCTTATTTCTATTCCGCCCAAAACAGTGGTTCCTTTTAAGATCAAGATCTTATGTTCGGCACTAACCACATTGGTTTGAATTGGTCTTTTGTCATCTATTCCTCCTAGCACAGCCACCAATTCCGACTTAAGCTCCCAGTGCGATGGAATAATGAGTTTTGTACCTCCAAACACTTGATTTATTTCTAAGGTAACGGCTTCTTTAAAATCGGCCTGACTCAAATTATATTCTGCTCCACCCATTACATTGGTTATTTCTCCACCCTTGAAATTTTTTGAGATCACGTTTTTTTTTATGCCGCCCATAAATGTTGTAGAATCAATATGATCATCACTGCTATCAACTGCCTCTTTATTACACCAATCATTATTTGCTTTATAATGACCTTGGTGGTGCTTCCAACGATTCCAACTATTAGAATCGTACTTTCTACGCGGTTTAAATATCATCACCATTCCTACTAAAATTATAAGCAAGGGCCATATGATATGACGCAAATTTAATTCCGGATACAGATCGCAAACAATAAATGCCGTTCCAATACCTACAAACACCAACCATGTTAATCGTTTAAAATTACTTTTAATGGCAATGGCCAAACCAATAGCTATAAAAATTGTTTTCCAGGATATTGCCCAATCCGGTATTGCGGCACCCAATTCTTTTGCTAAAAATAATGCGCCAAAAAATACTACAAATATTCCTCCAATAACTTTCCCTCTTTTGTTCTGCTTTTCCCACTTATTCCAATTCTCTTCAGGTATTGGTGTTATGTTTTGATCTTCCATGTTCTTTTTTTTGTAAAGATACAGTGGTAAAGATGCGAATTCAAGTGCAATTAGGCATGTTGTATGAGGGAGTCGGTGAAATGTACCAAAGAGGAGGCAGTAGGTATTATTTCAACTTATCTTTTTGTGCTTTAAAATAGCGAAGCATTTCCGGGAAGCCCAATTTCATTTTAAAACCTTCCATGGCTTGCGCAATACGCTTGCTTTTTGTTTCAATTGTTTTGGCCTCATCTATCCATTTAGAATAATATTTTTGATGCCCAGGTGTAAGTGCTTTAAAGAATTTTTCTGCCGTACTATCCTCCTTTAAACACTCCAAAAAATCGGTACTGATCTTAAATTCAGAAGTGTCGAGCTCGATCGACAATTTTACTTCCTCACCTTTTTGTTTCTTTATTTTTTTGCGCAGATCAGCCTTTAAGGGGATGATAAAATCACCATTTCCCATGGGTATCAAGGCCATTTGCTTTATCGGTAAACTATCGATCTTGCCTTTTACACTATACGACTTTTTTATTTTTGGATTTATTTTTTCAGCTATATCAAATGGAATAAAAATATAGGTCCAGCCTGTTTTTTCGCCTTGCTTATTGAATTTTTCGATAATGGTGGTGAAGTTCACCATGGGCTAAAAATAAGGTTTTTTGGATTCAAATCTTTCGCCTTCAACCTATAAAAGCTTGAGGCTCGATATGGATTAGCTACGCTGATCCAAAAAAGGAGGTTGATGCTCAACAAAACCAAAGCTCCTGCGTCGCTTCATGTTTTATGCATTTTATCTTTCGCCTTCAAGCTATAAAAGCTTGAGGCTCGATATAAAATGCATAAAACCCAACCACTGCGTGGTTGGGTTTTGTTGTTGCCCGAGCTGGATTCGAACCAACATAGTCGGTACCAAAAACCGAAGTCCTGCCATTAGACGATCGGGCATTATTTGCAAGAACTAGGCTGCGAAATTACAAAAAAATCATAAATGAGCAATAAAATTGCTGAAATTTACTTTAATTTAAAGCACCGAAAATCAGTATATTCGCAAACCTTAACAAAGCAAATAGCATGACCCAATCTTTTAAAAATTTAAACAACATTATTGGCTGGTTAGTATGGGCCGTAGCAACATACACCTTCTGCAGTACAATTGAACCCACTGCAAGTTTTTGGGATTGCGGCGAATATATTGCCTGCTCCTACAAATTAGAGGTTGGACACCCACCCGGAGCTCCTTTCTTCTTGTTACTCGGAAGATTCTTTGCCGTGTTTGGTGGCGATAATCCTGCCAATGCAGCTATGATGATCAATATTTTGAGCGCATTAGCAAGTTCATTCACTATTTTGTTTTTGTTTTGGACAGTTACGCGTTTAGCTCTTAAAGTTTACGGCCGTACTGCTATTGAATTATCTAAAGGACAACAATGGGCAGTTCTTGGTGCCGGGATCGTTGGTGGATTAGCGTATACATTTTCCGATTCGTTTTGGTTCAGCGCAGTTGAAGGTGAGGTTTATGCCATGTCGTCTTTTTTTACTGCTTTAGTTTTTTGGGCCATATTAAAATGGGATGAAGAAGATACCCATGATCCAACCCTTGCAATGAGATGGATAGTTTTTATTAGTTATATGATGGGACTTTCAATCGGTGTCCATTTATTGAATTTACTTGTAATACCTGTTATTGGTTATGTGATCTACTTTAAAAAATACAAATTCAGCTGGAAAGGGTTTTTTACTTGCGGGGTTGTATCTGTTCTTATTTTGGGTGCCGTACAAAATATGATCATTCCAAAAGTTGTAAAATTTGTTGCCGATTACGAAGTGTTTTTCACTAACAAACTAGGAATGGGTTTCAATACCGGAACATTCATATACTTTGTATTGCTCATAGTTTCGCTTACCTCATTTATTATGTATACCGTTAATAAAAGCGAGCGGGCATACAAGATCGGTTTCTACACAACCATCGTGTTCTTTTTCATTGCTTTGATAGCAGCGCCCAGCGGATCGAGCATGGCATATCGATTGGTTTTCATTGCAATAATATATGCTATACATAAATACAAAAGCAAAACAGTTACATTAAATGCAGTGTTTTTAAGCTTAGCTACCTTGCTAATTGGTTATTCCTCATTCTTTGTTTTAGTAATTCGTTCACAAGCCAATACACCAATGGATGAGAACGATCCTGAGAATGCTCCAAATATGCTATCGTATTTGTTACGTGAACAATATGGCGATTGGCCAGTATTGTATGGGCAGTATTACAACGCACCAACAATTAACCCAAAAGATTTTGGTAGTGGAGATCCAATATATATGCGTGATAAAACACCGGGAGCAAAAAAATATATTGTAGTTGATGACCGTAAGAATTCAATTCCTAAATATGAAAAAGATTTCTGTACGCTCTTTCCGCGAATGTGGAGTAGTCAATCCCATCACGAAACAGCATACAAGTATTGGGGCAATGTAGCGCGTAACCATAAAAATAAATTGGTAGAGAATTCCAGAACCGGAGAGCCGGAAACTGTAGAGATACCAACCTTTATAGCCAACATGAATTATTTTGTATCGTACCAAGTAATGTACATGTATTTTAGATATTTCATGTGGAATTTTGCTGGCAGGCAAAATGATCAACAGGGATTACTAAAAAACACCATGGAAGGAAATTGGGTAACAGGTATTACTGCGCTAGATAATGCACGATTGGATTCGGATACAAGTTTAGTGATCAATCGCGATAAAAATAATAAAGCAACTAATCACCTTTATGCTTTACCATTGATACTTGGTTTGCTTGGAGCTATATTCCATTTCCGACGAAAAGCATTAGATGCATGGATCGTTTTAGCATTCTTTTTACTAACAGGATTAGCCATTGTTATTTATTTGAATCAAACACCTTACCAGCCTCGTGAGCGAGATTATGCCTACGCCGGAAGTTTTTATGCCTTTGCTATTTGGATAGGATTTGGTGTGATCGCTTTATACGATTTCCTTTCTAAAAAAATGACAGGGAATTTTGTTGCCATTGGAGCTACTGCGTTTAGCATGATCGTTCCGGGTATCATGGCTAAAGAAGGATGGGATGATCATGATCGTTCGTTACGTTCTTTGTCAAGAGACTGTGCAATAAATTATTTACAATCATGCGCTCCTAATGCCATTTTATTTACAAATGGAGATAATGATACTTTTCCTTTGTGGTACGCGCAAGAGGTAGAAGGCATACGAACCGATGTGCGTGTTGTAAATTTAAGTTTATTGCAAACCGATTGGTACATATCACAAATGCGCAGAGCCGCTTATGAAAGTGCGCCGGTTCCATTTACTATTCCTGAAGAAAAACTGATCTCGTCAAAACGCGAAGTGGTTTATATTATGGCTCGTGATAGTAAACCAATGAAGTTAAAAGACGCCATTGATTTTGTTTCAAGTGATGATCAGGAAAATAAATTTGACAATAACGGCACTTGGATCGATTACATTCCATCAAAAGAATTTTATGTGAATGTAGATTCACTGAAAGTGATGAAGAACAAAGTGATCGCGGTAAAAGATACTGCACGTTTAACTAAACGTATTTCATGGGATCTTGGAAACCGAGGGTATATCACTAAGAACGACTTAATGGTTTTAGACTTAATTGCACATAACGATTGGAAACGACCTATTTACTTTGCTGTTACAACCGGCAATGAAGCTTACGTTGGTTTAGATAAATATTTCCAATTGGAAGGTTTAGCTTATCGTTTTGTGCCTATCAAACAAACGGAGATGGAAGCAGGACAAGGTGGGCGTGTGAATACAGAGATCATGTACAAAAACATCATGGAAAAATTCATTTGGGGTGGATTAGATAAACCTGGCGTGAATTTAGATGAAACCAGTACACGTATGGCAGGCAATTTACGTATGCAGATGAGTATTTTAGCTCAAGCTTTAATTAACGAAGGCAAAAATACAAAAGCCAAAACTGTTTTGGACAAATGTTTAACCGTAATTCCTGAAGAAAATGTACCGTACGATGGAACTGTATTTACAATGGCGGCAGCCTACTATCAAATGGGAGAAAAACAAAAAGCCACCGAACTGTCAAAAAAATTATTTGACATTTTTGAAGGTGATTATATTATTTACAATAAACAAAAAAGAAATCACCGCATTGCATTTCAACGAGAAATGGACCAAGCTAAGGAGATCATGAAACGTTTAGCAGGATTAGCACAGCAATTCAAAGACGAAAAACTTGCTAAGGAATTCATGATGCGTTTAAGCAAAATCGTTCCTCCTGAGGATCTAATGCCAGAAGCTAATGAGGAAGGGCAGCAAGAAGCCAGTCCTATTGAACTTAAATAATAGTACCGTTTGAATAATTTATTGCTCATACAGCCTAAGAAATGGATGAAAAAATTCTTTTCGAAGGCTGTGTGGGAATTAAACGGATCGGATAAAACCATTTACCTTACGTTTGATGATGGCCCAATTGAGGGATTAACCGAATGGATATTAGATGAACTAAAAAAATTCGACGCGAAAGCTACTTTTTTTTGCGTAGGAGAAAACATCATCAAGAACAAAACCATTTTTGATCGCATTATTAAAGAAGGGCACCGGGTTGCCAATCACACACAAAATCATATCAAAGGTTTTCACTCAAGTTTACTAGAATACATTAAAAACACCGAAGCTTGTGAGGCGCTTACAAAAAGCAAACTGTTTCGTCCACCCTATGGTCAATTGCGCAAAAGTCAGTATCGCGCACTACTAAGAAAAAATTACAAAATTATTTTTTGGGACGTGATCAGTTACGATTACGAAAACATAAGCGCTGAGCAATGTTTGAAAAATGTTATGCGCCATACAAAAGATGGAAGCATTGTTCTTTTTCACGATAATATTAAGGCCGATGGAAATGTAAAATATGCTCTCACAAAAACATTGCAACACTTTTCGGAAAAGGGATTTAAGTTCAGTTCAATTAGTGCTCACCACTAATTCAGGGGAGATTTGTGTTTTTACTCCCTTGAACAGGAATATCATGGATGTAAGAACGATCACATGTGAAATATCTTTATAATTGAACCATTCGCCAAAAGAAAGCTTAAGGCTATGTACAATAATAGATGAAAAAGAGATGATGATACCGGCAACGATATAACCGCTTCCCGCTTGATTTTTTCTAAACGTAATAAAATGTACTATGAGCGAATAAAACAGTACAATTCCGGCGTGAATTTTGATGAGTAAAAAATTATTTAAAAATAGTGTGATCACTAATAATGAGATCATCCATACTACTGCAGTGTAATTGAGTATTTGAGTGGTATTCTCTTTTTCCAAATTTGAATAGATGAAAGCAGCACGGTAAAAAAAATATATTCCTATAAGCGAAACAGAATTCATTAAGAACCACGTGATCCGTAAAAATGCATCGCCCAATTGACTGTGAATACCGTGAGTTAAAGAAGCAAACAAAGAGCTTAAACTCATTAATAAAAAAAATATTCCCCAATGCCTTGAGATCTGGTGATTGAACTTTTGTGTGCGGAAATAGACAAATAAACAATATATAGTGATGATGGAATTGGTTAAAATAGTAACCGGTTCAAACAACTTAAAACCAAACAATGTAATGTATGTGTAATCTAGATTCAAGGGTGACAAAAGTACACTTTTTCCGAAATAATAAAAGCATTTAACGCAAATAGACCATAGAATCCTGCTTACAATCTAAGGATAATAGATATATTTGAAAAAATTAAAACAATGGAAGTAAAAGACAGCAATGGGAACATCTTGAGCGATGGAGATTCGGTAACTCTTATCAAAGATCTTAAAGTAAAGGGTTCGTCGCTTGTTTTAAAACGTGGAAAAGTTGCAAAAAATACTAAATTAACAGATGATCCAGATGAGATTGATTGTAAATTAGATGGTTCTAAAACTGTTCTAAGAACAGAGTTTTTAAAAAAGATCTGATCAATCAACCTCGTAACCCATAGGGTCAAGGGTTATATCAAGGTCTTCCACTCCTGTGTTCACTTCTAAATCGTATACGGTAGTATTATTACTCCTTTGAATTTTAAGCGCGAAAGAAATTTTTGAAAGAGGATACTTTTTACCAACCGCTTTTAATACGCGCTTTGGAACTTCAGAAATTTTTATTTCAATTTCCGTTTCTTTAAATGTGCCATCAGGTAAAAACACAGCTATTTTATCTTTTCCTTCATGAACAAACCCAACTTCGTATTGCGATTGCGAATTTCCTTCCCATTTAATATCATGCGCTGTAGGGAAGCGCTCAACAAAAGATCTTTTAATGGAAGCAGGGATTTCCTTTCCGCCCGTAAAAGATAACATCATCACACTTATTACAATTGCTAAATTTCTCATTTACCTAAATTTTTTTAAATCGAGTTTAATTAACCATTAATAATAATTTCATTTTCAAGGCATTACAAAGCTATGATGTGTTGGGGCTAGATTCAGTTCTTTAAAGGAACAATATCAACAAGACTTTGTGAACAAGGTGCTGGAGGGACTTCCGGAGCTTAAATACCTTGGATGCCTTGATGTACAAGGGCTACAGAATAGTATGAGTAGTAAAAAAAGAAATAGGGGTTTTGTTTACAAGCATTTAGAAGCTTACTTGATAACAAACCGAATTTGTCCATGGTGTTTTTTAAAGTGCTTATCGAAGTTGGCAGGAATGATATCTATTATCTTATTATTGAATAATAATTGTAGTTGTTTCAAATTAAAGTTACGTCCATTAATGAATTTCTGATCGTAGCTTTTATACTTATCGTTGTTCAAGCCGCCAAACACTAATGCCGACCTAGGAGGAATAGCAACACTTACTTTATTAGCAGCGCTATCTTCATCAGCAAATGCCATCTCCTTGCCCCATTCTATTTCATCTGAAGAATTCAATACACACATGTTTGGATGTGGATAGAACAACGAAAAAACTCCCGAGTTCTCAGTGATCTCGTAATTCACAAAAATGGCTTTATCACTTTCATATATGATCACAAACAGTTCTATCCACGAACAACGTGTAAATACCAAACATATTAGAACAAGAATTATGTATTTGAAGCATGCCATATTCTTCACAAAACTAATCATAAACCCAAGGGAAAACTACCACGCTAAATGTTAATTCCCATTGTGCTTAATCCATTATTTTACTATATTTGGTCAACTAAACACCTGTTATGAAAAAATCTATGCGTTTAACAGTTCTACTTTTTGCTATCGTTGGTTTTAGCAATTCCTTTTTTGCACAAGCCGTTAAAACCAAAAGTTCAAAAAACCCCACATCATTTATTATTGACAAAGCTAGTCTCGACAAATTATTTGCATGCCGCGTAAACGAGATTACAAAAAGCAAAACCAATAAATACATTAATGGTTCAACGGTGTTGATTAATTCTTCTTACCTAGAGAATAAACAATTGAAATTAAAACTCAGCTATTTTAAGAACGCTGAACTTTTTGTGCAGATCAATGGCAAGGATTCGAAGATCCTTTATATTGTATCAAGTGATAATTCGATATTTTATAATAGCAAATCAACCGATAAAGGTTTCATATTAACTCAATGTCTAAAAGACGATATTCTATCTGAATAACATTTAAACACATTACCATGGGAAAAATTCTACTTTTGATTATCACTATTTGTTTTGCAAATACCATGTATTCGCAAATTCCTATCCTCAACAGCAAACCTTCTGTAGTTCACAAGGTATTATATCTTGATTTTGACGGACAGGTTGTAATAGGCACACCATGGAATTCATCAACCAGTAATCCAACCATTACTGCTTTGCCCTCTACATTAAGTTCTGCGGCCATGACAAATATTTGGCGTCGCATGGCAGAAGATTTTATGCCGTTTGATGTGAACTTAACAACCGATGTTGCCAAATTTAATGCCGCAACTCCAACTACACGGATGCGCATTGTGATCACCCCTTCGAGCACTTGGTATCCTTCATCTGTTGGAGGTGTTGCTTATTTAAATTCGTTTACCTGGGGCGGAAACCCTGATACACCATGTTGGGTATTTGAAAACATGCTAGGCTATAGTGCTAAAAATTGCGCTGAAGCTGGATCGCATGAAGCAGGACACACTTTAAGTTTAAAGCATCAAAGTATTTGGAATGGTTTGTGCGCAAAAACTGCCGAGTACCATAATGGCATAGGTAGTGGTACTGCAGGCTGGGCACCAATAATGGGCGTAGGCTATTCTAAAAATGTTACCATATGGCACAACGGTACAAATTCTAATACTTGCACAACCATTCAGTTCGATCATGGATCAAATGGAATTACCGGCGCTGCTTTTTTAAATTATACCTTGGATGATGTTGGGAATACACTTGCAACAGGAAAAACGATCAATACTAATACAACCTTATTGGTTGATTCTGGAATGATAACTACACCAACGGATGTTGATGTTTATAAATTCAGTATTTGCACTAATCGCTACATGACATTTAATGTAAAACCATGGGCTTTAGACACTACTGTTGGAGTTTATGATGCAGCAAATTTGGATGTTCGTTTTCAATTATTCAATGCAACAGCATCACTAGCAATTGATACACCATTAGCAAAACTCAATACCTTAGTTGGTATAAATTTGCCTGCAGGTAGTTATTACTTTGTTATAGATGGTGGAGGATCGGCAAACTATTCTGATTACGGAAGTTTAGGTAGATATTATATGCGCATAACTTCAAACAACATTCCTTCAATCGCTTCCGCATTTATAACAAACTCGGTGATGTGTAGTGGTTCGCCAATTAATTTTACAGATGCATCAACGGGTGGTCCAAATACCTGGAACTGGACATTAACCGGTGCATCGCCCGCAACTTCTACTATAAATAATCCTAGCGCAACTTATAATGCAGCCGGAATTTATACAGTAACGCTCATTGCCACCAACGGAACATTAACAAGCTGCGGTGCTACTCAAATCATTACGGTAAATGCGACGCCAACCATTTCAACTTTAAATTCCGGACCAATTTGTATTGGTAATAGCGCTAATATTTCAGCAAGTGGTGGTGCATCTTATGTTTGGAATAATAGTTCAACATCTGCAAGCATTAGTGTTACTCCTACTATAACAACAGCTTACACTGTTACCGGAACAACCGGAGGATGTTCAAATACAGCCACCGTAAATGTTACAGTAAATCAATTACCAAATATTACAGCTACTAGTACTAATTCGATTATTTGCGACGGAGAAGCGGCAGTGATCACTGCCGGAGGTGCTTCTTCATATGTATGGAATGCCAGTGCTACTTCGCAAAGTATTACAGTTACCCCAACCGTTACAACGCTTTATACAGTTACAGGAACAGATATTAATGGCTGTGTGAACACTGCTACTTACAACTTAATTGTTTCTTGGTGCGCGGCCATCAATCAATTAAACCCAACTAATACTGATTTCTCTATATATCCAAATCCAAGTGAAGGTGTATTCTTTATTAAAACATCATTAACTCAAGAACTTGAAGTGGTGATTTTTAACCATCTTGGACAAGTGATTCAAAAAACTAAATTAAATAGTGGATCACACATTGATCTTACTAAAGAAGCTAACGGTATTTACCAAGTGATCATTTTAGATAATGGCGAAGCTGTATTCTCAACAAAAGTGATCAGGAATTAATTCCTGATCACTTTTGTTATCTCTGTTGAAGTTTCTGAAGTTATTTTAAGGTAGTAAATACCCTTTGAGAATTCCTTTAGATCCACTTGACAAATAGATCCTGTAACGTTTTTCTTTTGTATCACTCTTCCGGTTATATCCGTTATCTCTATGGTTTTAGTTCCTGCATTAGAATCGCAGATAGTAATTATTCCTTGCGTTGGATTTGGATAGATTTTTATTTCGGTATTAACCGTTAATTTATTTAAGCCTACACATTGTGATACATCCACCTGTGCCGTTGAAGTAGCAATACAATTATTTACTCCGGTATAGCTTACCGAATAAACATTGCTTGCAGCAGGGCTCAGTGTAAATGATGATGCGAAAGAGTTACTTGGATTCCAAGTATAACTTAAAGCCCCGTTAACCGTAATAGTTGCAACATCACTAACGCAAATACTTTGTGTAAGCGGTGTAATACTTACTGTTGGTAATGGCTCTACCGAAACTGTGATCATTGCAGTTCCTAAACATCCGGTTGGGCCAAATCCTGAAACTGTGTAGCTTGTATTTATTGTTTGAATAACGTTAACGGTAGAAGTAAGCGGCCCTGTACTCCAATTATAGGTATCGGCACCACTTGCAGTTAATTTTACAGGCGTTGCTGCACATTGCGCTAAAGTTCCTCCAGTAATAGATAAGGTTGGAGTATTTAAATTACATGGCGCTGTAACTGAAAGATCATCCCACGATAAAAACCATGGGGTTGTATTTCCTATAGCTTTTATGGCTATATAATAATAACCAGAATTTGGTACAACAAACGTATTGGTTAAGGGAAGATAGAACATGCTAGTTAAATTTGCGGTTGACGTTTCTGTAGCAATATTCACTAACCCGGTAGTAGATTGTGATGCTCCATAATACATAGAAAATTCTGACCAACCATTTCCGCCATCGGTTACATAAAACACCTCTGCAGAATATGTAATGCCTGCAAAAAGTTTTATTCCATTTGAATAGAAGTAGTCGCCAATTGTATTCGTTCCAAATTTAAATGCTGCAAATTTATTTCCTGAATTTGGATAACGGTTGTTGCTAGCCATAGATGTATACGTTTGGCAAATATTTGTTGGATTTGAAGACGCCCATGAGCAATTAGGCAATGAATTATTCAACTGCAAACTTTCAAAACCTTCAAAGTAAGGCGTAGTATTTGTTATTGAACCAACCGAGGTAACGCCAATAGAAGCCGTGGTATAACTCTGCGAACTATTAGTGCAAGTAATTGTGCAAATATACCAAGTGTTTGTGGTAACATTTGTTGCAGTAAGCGCACTTAAGCTTGATGTATTGATAGGAGAATATGGTCCTGCTAATGAAGATGCCGAACTCCAAACAAAAATTAAGCCGGTTAATGAATACGTTGCGCTTAGATTTAAATTTACATTACCGCCCATGCAAGCTAAAGATGAAGACGAAACAGCAGTATTTGCAGCCGGCGTTCCGGAGCAAGGCGCTGGAGGTGTCCATCGATAGGTTAAATTTTGAGGCACTGTATTATTTATTCCAAACATACAGGTTACGTTATTCGCTGTACCTGCACTAGATGTTTGCCAGTTTACAAACGCGGGCACATCACGGTTATTAAAATCTAAATTATTTGATCCAACTAACCCTGTTTCACTTGGCTGAGTATTTGTATTGTTTGTACCGCATCTACCGTAAATAAGATCTACTATGTTGGTTGTTTCGTGCAATTTTATTTGCAAGTTGATATAATCATCAATACCAGTTCCGTTATTGCTATATCTGCTTTGGCGTTTCCATTGCATAGTGAATACACGATTAGGAGTTGTACCTATACATAAATAAGAAATGATTCCCGGCGACGTAAATGTTGTTCCGTTACCGGTTGCATTTGCTGAAATAGTTAAATTAGTAGGGCTTAATCCGGTTATGGTTGCTCCTCCCGGAATTCCCGTACCGCTTACTCCATCACCAATAGCAAATAATGTTGAAGCAACAGTGTAAGTTAATCCTATAACATTGCTTCCGCTTGTTATTGTTGCCGTATGATAAGCTCCTAATTGCATATCACCACTTAATATGGAAATACCATCGCCATTACCGCCAGAGTTACTTATTGGCGCAAAATTATCATTAGGAAAATACGATCCAAAAGTAATCCAACCATTTGTGCTTACACCAATAGATGTATATGTGGTATTGTTATACAAAAATGAAAAACCAATTGGGATATTACCATAAGCGTTATCATCTTGAAACCCCTGGGCAACTACCGTTGAACCCGGCACATTAAGCGAAGTATATGTTCCAATGAATTGATTAAAAACGTAATTAGCCACTTGTGCATGGCCAATAGTTAATGTTAAAATGATAGTTAGAGCGAGGTATATTTTCTTCATGTGCAGGATCTTAAAATACAAGAATAAATATACAAATTTTTACGAATGCTTAGCTGTCCTTTTTTAATACTTCCAGCTACCGCTCTCTCCCTTAGCTTGTACCATCTATGGCTCCTTCAATACTACCAGCAAGGATTTCATGAGTTTTAGCATCAGTTAGTCGAACAATATATGCCAGCTTGCTCATCTCCATTTCCATACTATTTAGTCGAACCTCAAAAATTATTTTTATTATTTGGGCGCCTAATCGGGCTATCACTTCAAGCTTGTTTGTCCTTTGCTATGTTTGTCGCACTGCGGGGTCTCCGCAGAAAAAGCGAAGCCTACTCGTTGCGCAAACATTAA
>JAWXAS010000033.1:0-32722 GCA_034439635.1 Bacteroidota bacterium
CGCAGTGCGACAAACATAGCAAAGGACAAACAAGCTTGAAGTGATAGCCCGATAAGGCGCCCAAATAATAAAAATACTTTTTGAGGTTCGACTAAATAGGATTTATTACTGTGGCATTCCTGCCTGTACCCACTTATCAATTTTAGCGATATTACAATTACTTAGTTTTGCACTACTCTTAGGCATTTGAAAAGGGCCTGTATGCTTTACTGCCGGAAGAAATGACCCAATGTTAACAGCACTTTTTACACTATTGTATGTATCTAAGGCTGGCGACTGACCCCCTGCAAAATGACAATTGGTGCAAAAGGAAGTCATCAATGGTTTGATATGCGAGTCGTATTTAACATTAACCGTATCGCAATTGCTTATAATGGTATTTGTTGATGCGCAATCATTGGCGCCAAAATCTATCCAAGCCTTTATCATATTCACCTCTTTACGAGTTAAAGGAGTTCCTTCTTTTGGCATTTTAGGATGAGAACCTTTAATGGCTTTATATAATTCACTTTTGCTTGCATTACCTGTCATTACAGCCCCAATAACACCCTCGTAAGTTGTAAAGTTATAGCCGCCCGCGCTACTTCCTGAGCTGTGACAACCAACATTTGTACAACCACGTGTAAGGATAGGTTGTATGTCATTGCCATAACAAATGGGCTGGTAATTGTCGCGGCGACAGCTATTAACTGTAATTATTACAGCAATAATGAAAATAAGAGGGAACAGTTTTTTCATACTTAATTTGAAGAAATAAATATACAAAAAATTAATTTAAGTTACTTTTTGGCTTTTTCGGGAGGAGCGATCTGCTTTTTAAGCCAAACTTTTATATCGTTTAGCTCGGCCCCTGATAAGGTATGGGGCATTTCGTAATCCTTATAGGTAACTTCTTTAATGTTATTTGTTTTTAAGAACGCAGTAGCTTTTTCGGCTTCTTTTATATTGATCACATTATCAGATTTGCCATGAGCTATGAAAAATTTAAGCTTGGCCACAGAGGTTGTTTCTGCTTTGGCAGTTTTTGTATCCTCAAGCATTTTACCACTGAGCGCTAAAATACCTGCAATTTTTGTTGGATTGGTTAGCGCAATATCATACGCCATAATTGCACCCTGGCTAAAACCCATTAAAAACACTTTGGCGCTATCGGCCTTATAGGTTTTGCAGGCGTTGCTTATAAATGAGAGAATTTTTGCCTTACTTTCTTTAAGTTCGGTATAATTACTTGTGATCTCGTTGTTGCGTGCAAAGTTCAATTCGTACCAAGAGTAACCCACATCTTTTCCTTTAAATGGCGCGCGCAACGAAAATGTAAGAAAACGCTCATCCAATGTTTTTGCCACTTCTATCAGATCGCCCTCGCTGCTTCCGTAACCATGCAATAAAATAAGCACGGGTGGATTGCTTTTTGCTTTAGAAGGATTTACTAAATAGGTAAGATCGGTATTGATTTTTTGCGCAAAAGAAAAGCCGTAAACAAAAAGTAGAATAGTTATTTGGATGAATTTCATTTTACAAATATACTATTGTTCATTAACTAAAATTACAAAATAAATTCCATTTAGGCATCAAGCCCCCTTCCTGTTCCCCCAAGGGGGAATGATAGAACCGAGTTTGGATAAGGAGTTTGGTTGTAAATTTACTTCGCTATCACAAACCGTTTGTTGATTGAAAATCCTTGTTGATCCGTTAAGCAAATGAAGTAAACTCCATTTGTAAGATTTGCTGTTTTAACGATGGCTGTTTGATTAGTAAATTTAATTTCTTCTTCACGAAGCAGTTGACCAAGGCTATTGAAGATGCTTAGTGTTTTGAATCTATCCGCAACATCTACTGTAAAATTTATATTTAATTCGGCGTTTGCCGGAACAGGATAAATATTTAATTTTTCTTTTAGTGATTCTGTTTCACTTATTGCCGCCCCACTCATAACTACAACAACCGTATCATATTTTATAACCCCACAAATATCCTGTTTTACAACATACGTACTATTACTTACAGGACTTACCCATATTCCTGCGGCTGTATCAATTGCATTGGTCATGTTTGGCAATTTATACCACATGCATGCTTTGTCAATTCCCACATCCTGTGGCCGACCGACGTAAACGCTATTTCCCGGAATACAAAAAACATCAGGGCCTGCGAATGCGGGAAGATCAATGTCAATACATGATACATCATCAATGCAGACATCGGTAAAAACACCTAGAGTTGATGTTGAAACATTAATAATTGTTTTCGTGGTCGCAGCATCAGATTTGAAATTTCCAATCAAAAGGTGTTTCTCGGTCCCGTTGGCTACAAATGTTCCAGTTATCAATATCCAATTCAATGTATCGGTAATGATGTTTCCATTTGTATTTTGAACCTGAGGAACAAGATACGTTAAAGGAACGCCTGGTTTATTTATGGTATCGAGAGTATTGTCACCAAAATAAGCTGCAAAGCCGTCAGAGCCATATGAAGAAGTGTTGCAAATATTCGCATAAAATTTGACGCAATACGTATGACCAGATTGTAAATTTTGTTTTAATCTGTTGCGTAAATAAAGTCTATTTAATTCAACCGAACACGCTGGCGGTTCGCAAAGAACGGAGTTTAAAGCGTAATTATTCCCAGAACGCGGCCATTGGTAAGTGTTCCCGTTTAATGGAGCATTGTTCATTCCGCTACAAGTACTCAATAATGAAGGAAACGCAGACACAGAGTCAACGCTTCGCCAGTATTTGGCCACATGAATTTGATTTGGTAATGCACAATTGTAGATATCCTCAAAACCGCCATTGTTTACATAGTTCGCGATTTGCGAACTATGTAAAAACGGTAGAAGTATAAGAAGTGTTAGAAAACTATTCTTTAGCAATAATAAGTTTTTTAACAGACTTTTCGCCTTTTTCATTAATTAAATGTACAAAATAAATTCCGCTTAGTAATCTAGCGGCATACGGCCCTTCCTGTTCCCCCAAGGGGGAATGATTGTGTAAAGTTCTTGCTTGGTATACGATTGAACCGTCTGTAAACGGACATTGATATGATAAAATAAATGGGGCCAATTTATCAGAAACATTTAAGTTTCCGTTTTGGATATAGCTATTATAAATAGTGTAAAATATTTTATTATTGTTCTCAATATTTGTGTTGGGGTTTAATGCTGCTAAAACTTTAGCTACTGTATTGCATGAGAGTCAATTCTAAAAAGCGAGTTATCTCCCTCTTCTTTTTTTGTGATCCACAAACTTTTTTGATTTCTCATCTCTATTGTCTCCGAACTTCTTTGAACTTTCTTCTTGATCAACAAATGCATACTCCAATTGTTTTTTTACAAGATCGGCATTTTTAATAATGATATTTACAGTATCACCAAGCGCATAAATTTTACCGGAATTTTTACCAACATATCTGTAATTTTCTTCATCAAAATAATAACTATCGCCTTTCATGTCCCTTGCACGCACCATGCCTTCGCATTTATTTTCGACGATCTCTACATAAATTCCCCACTCGGTTACACCACTTACAACACCGGCAAATTCCTCGCCAATTTTGTCCTTCATAAATTCAACCTGTTTGAATTTAATGGATGCTCTTTCGGCTTCTGCGGCCATGCGTTCCATTTCGCTACTATGTTTACATAAATTCTCTAATTCTTTTTGATTCGAGTAATTTTCTTTATTTAAACGGGCTTCCAATAAACGATGTATCAATACATCAGGGTACCTTCTAATAGGTGAAGTGAAATGCGTATAGTACTCAAAACCTAAACCATAATGCCCAGCATTATCAGTGGTGTAAATTGCTTTAGGCATGCTACGGATGGCTAATAATTCAATAATGCTTTGTTCTTTTTTATTTTTTACGTCCGTTAATAATTTATTGATGCTATCCACCGATTTTTGTTTCGAACCTAAGTTCATTTTGTATCCAAATTTTGCCACAAAGCCGCTGAGTGTTGCAAGTTTCTCATCGTTTGGCGCATCGTGAATACGGTAAACACATAAATTTTTTTGATCGTTCTTATTTTTTGATGCATTGTTATTCTCTCCGTCTTTGGGCTTACCTAAAAACTCAGCAACTTTTCTATTGGCCAAAAGCATAAAATCCTCAATTAATTTATGTGCATCTTTTTGCGTTTTAAAGAAAACACCTAAAGGCTTGCCCTCATCATCCAATTTAAATTTCACTTCGGCTTTATCAAAAAATATGGATCCTTTTGCGGTTCGTTCGGCACGTAATATTTTAGCCAAACGATCAAGAACCATTATATCGTCTTTGTATTCGCCTTCAGCGCCTTCAATTATTTCCTGTACTTCTTCGTAAGTAAACCGTCTATCGCTATTGATAATTGTTTTTCCAAACCACTGACCAATGATCTCTGCTTTATCGGTCATTTCAAATACGGCGCTAAACGTATACTTTTCTTCATTTGGGCGAAGGGAACAAACAAAATTACTCAACACTTCGGGCAACATAGGAATCACGCGATCAACTAAGTATACCGAAGTTGCTCTGTTCACTGCTTCTTTATCAAGCACGGTGCCTGGTTTTAAATAATGCGTAACATCGGCAATATGAACGCCAACTTCCCAATTACCATTATCTAATTTTTTTAAGGATAGCGCATCATCAAAATCTTTGGCATCGTAGGGGTCAATGGTAAACGTGGTAATATCCCTAAAATCACGACGTTTTTTTATTTCCTTTTCGTTTATTTCAAGATCTAATTTACGGGCGTAATATTCAACCTCGTCGGAAAAACTTTCCGGCAAGCCGTATTCGGCCATAATAGCATGGATCTCGGTATTATGCTCGCCCGGAAATCCAAAAACTTCTATCACTTCCCCATTAGGATTTTGTTCACCCTGTTTCCATTCCAATAATTTTACCTGAACTTTTTGCCCTTCTTTAGCGTCTTTTATTTTGGTAAGATTCACAAAAAAATCAACGTGAATCTTATGGCTATCTGGTATCACAAAAGCAAATTTTTGCGATAATTTTAATGTACCTACAAATTGTGTTCTTGATCTTTGCAATACTTCTACTACTTCGCCTTCTTTTCGTTTACCTCTATGATTTGAATTTAAAACGATCTTCACCAAATCACCTTGTAAAGCATCTTTGGTGCGTTTAAAAGGAATGAATACATCATCTTCGTCATTTCCAATAACCACAAAAGCCGTGCCTTGAGAGGTAAAATCAATGGCGCCTGTTAAATAATTGCGAGTTTGTTTTATAGTAAATTTTCCGAGTTCTTTTTCGATCACAAATCCGTTTTGTTTTAGGGTTTGTAAAGTTTCTATTAATTGCGCGCGTTCGCTGTCGGAATTTATTTCCATAGCGGCGCCAACTTGTTTATAGTTAAATGATTTTTCTGAATTGTGTTGTAAAAAAGCCAATACTTCTTCAAATAGGAAATTTTGCTTTGGTTTTTTGTTTTTTGACATACGACCTAAAGGTAATTGAAAAAAACAGCTTCAAAAAGCCCAGTTTCAGTTTTTTATGAGTTTTTCGGAATATGAGTTATTAACCATGTAAGGGGGCGGATATTCCATTAAAAGTTAAACAAATGGGTTACGTGATCATAAACTGGAAAGTAGTTTTATAAAGGCTTCTTTTTTGCGAGTTGCCAAGGGGATCTCTGATTTATCCTGCATTATAATGGTTCCACCTTCGCCTTTTTTATAGGTAACAAAAAAATCAATATTAATGAGATGCGATTGATGTGCTCTAAAGAAATTGTAGGGCTCTAACATTTCATCAAACTCTTTCAATATTTTCGTCACCAAAATTTTTCGACCATCATTCAAAGTAAATTGGGTATAATTACCTTCCGATTCACATCTGATAGTTGCCAAGTAGTTGAATTTATTTGATTGCTTGAGTTTATTGCTTTGCCATAAGAAACCCCATTTTCTTTTAAATAAGCCTGATAGTTATCCCATGTTGTAGAAGGCAAATAAATGTTACCGCTTGGATAAACCCTTGCTTCCATAAAATATTCCCAACGTTTATACTGCTTATATCCATGACCTTTGACTGAATTATCTTTATCTTTCCAATGATCATTAAATGCATTTTGGATTGTATAAAAATTATCTCCTCGTTGAATGGATTCGTACCGTGTTTGAGAAAAACTATTACTAAACCATATTAAAATAGCGATAGATATTAACGATTTTTGCATGACCATCTGATTTTATTATAAATATAGGAAAGCGATGACTGGCTAACCGATTAGAATAAATATTCGTCCTTGTAGTCTAAATATTTGACTTCAGTTGAGGGATATTCGCAGAAACAATATTATGGATCTTATAGCAGTTTTTCTATGGCCTTAGGAAAATGTTCGTACTCTAAAGCATGTATTTTTTGAGCAAGACTTTCGGCTGTATCGTTTTCGTTTATAGCACACTTTACTTGTAAAATAATAGCTCCTTTATCATATTCTTCATTTACAAAATGAATACTTATACCACTTTCTTTGTCTTTGTTGGCAATTACTGCCTCATGAACTTTTATACCGTACATTCCTTTTCCACCATAATTTGGCAATAGGGCAGGGTGTATATTCACTATTTTGTCAGGAAATGCTTTTACTAATTTTTCGGGGATCTTCAATAAAAAACCAGCTAGTATAATAAGGTCTATTTTTTCCCCTCTTAAAAATTCAATGATCTGATCGGTATAATTATTAAGCGCTTCTTTGCTTATGATCTGTACCGTTTTTTTATGATCTTCAGCTTTTTTAATAACCCCGGCATCATCCCGATTGGTGATCACCAGTTTTATTTTAATGCGGGTATCATTCTTAAAATATGTTATAAGATTATCTGCATTGGTGCCTTCGCCGCTTGCAAATATGGCCGCATTGATCATGGTGCGAAATTAATGATTAATTATTATAACTTTGCCCTATGTTTTTAAACTTCATTACCTGGGATCCAAGCGCTGAAATATTTACCATTCCGGGTATTGATTGGCCCGTGCGCTGGTACGGTTTACTTTGGGCTATGGCTTTATTGGCCAGTCATTTTGTAATGAACCGTATTTATAAAGCAGAAGGCCGAACCAATAAACAATTAGATACACTTACGCTTTATGTTATTCTTGGCACCATCATTGGCGCGCGTTTGGGGCATTGCTTATTTTACGGTCCGCTTTGGGATGTTTTTGACATTCAAGGAAATTTATTGGAAGAGGGTTATTTATCGCACCCTTTAAATATTCTTAAAGTTTACGAAGGAGGTTTGGCAAGCCACGGCGGTGCTATAGGTATTATTATTGGTACGCTTTTGTATTGCCGTAAAGAAAAAGAAGATCTGTTGTGGTTATTTGATCGTTTAATGGTGGTTGTACCATTGGCGTCTATGCTTATTCGCTTTGGCAATTTAATGAATAGCGAAATTATTGGAAAAAAAACCGATATGGCTTTTGGTTTTATTTTTGTGCAGATCGATGGCGTACCTCGTCACCCTGCCCAGTTGTATGAGGCTATGTTTTACCTGTTTTTATTTATTTTGATGTATTGGCTTTGGAAGAACAAGCGTAATACTTTAGGTAAAGGTTTTATGTTAGGTTTATTACTAGTGGCTATGTTTACATTACGATTTTTAGTGGAGTTTGTAAAAGAAAACCAAGTTGAATTTGAGAACACCCTTACGTTTAATATGGGCCAAAATTTAAGTATTCCTTTTGTGCTATTTGGTTTTTATATGATATGGAGATCTAAAAAGCATTTGCCGAAATCCTCAAACCGTTAGTTAGATTCTATCTTGTACTTGTTAACGCGAGCTCGCCAGAAAGGGCTCAATTCTTTTTCAAAATTCTTTTTTAAAACAAATCTTGTAAGCAGCAAAGATGAAAAACAGGGAGCTGATCCAGTATCCTTGAAAGCTATAAGAGGTATATGAGCCCGATGAGAATGTTGAAAATAGAACCATTATCAAGAGCCATATCATTAGGGAAACAAAAAAAGTGATGAATCTTTTTCTGAATGGTTTTTCCCTGAATTTTTCTATGGCATTTTTGTTGTTTTGAGGCTGCTGCATAAATTAGAGTTCATAAAAAACCCCGAGGCTTTAGTTCGGGGTTTTTTTAATTTAGTTAGTGATGCTTATTTTCTTTTCGAGTTCTTCGATATAAGCTTTAAAACGTTTATCAGTATCCATTAAATTATTTACTGTACGGCAAGCATGTAATACAGTTGCGTGATCTTTACCTCCGCAGTGCATTCCAATGGTTGCTAAAGATGATTTAGTCATGTTTTTAGCAAAATACATAGCAATTTGACGAGCCTGAACCACTTCACGTTTACGTGTTTTCGATTTCATGGTATCAATAGCTAGGTCGAAATAATCACATACCACTTTTTGTATATAATCAATTGAAACCTCACGAGCGGTACTCTTCACAAACTTATCGATCATCGCTTTAGCTAATTCTAAAGTGATGATTTTCTTGTTCAAACTTGATTGAGCTAATAATGATATTAAAGCGCCTTCTAATTCGCGAACATTAGAGGTGATGCTATAAGCTAAATATTCAATAACCTCTTTTGGTAACTGGATACCTTCGTTATATACCTTTTTCTCTAACACTGCAATTCTGGTCTCTAATCCCGGAGCTTGCAAATCAGCGCTAAGGCCCCATTTGAAACGAGACAGTAAGCGTTGTTCAATTCCTTGAATATCTACCGGAGCACGATCAGCGGTTAAGATGATCTGTTTTCCTAATTGGTGTAAGTGGTTAAAGATATGGAAGAACACGTCTTGTGTTTTATCCTTACCAGCAAAATATTGTACATCGTCAATGATCAATACATCTATCATTTGATAGAAGTGTACGAAATCATTTTGATTATTGTTCTTAATTGACTCGATGAACTGAGTGATGAATTTTTCTGACTGTACATATAATACAGTTTTGTTTGGGAAATTCTTTTTAACCTCAATTCCAATAGCTTGAGCTAAGTGAGTTTTACCTAATCCAACGCCTCCATATAATAATAATGGGTTGAAAGCATTTCCGCCCGGTTTTTGCGCTACGGCAAAACCAGCACTGCGAGCCAAACGGTTACAATCTCCTTCTACAAAATTATCGAAACTATAGTTAGGGTTTAATTGAGATTCTACTTGCACCTTTTTTAAACCTGGAATAATGAATGGGTTTTTGATAGCACTATTACTGATATCAATTGGCATTGAAACAGTAGGGTTCTTTAAATTAGTGCTAATGTTCGGTAACTTGAAGGTTATAGGTGTTTCAGTTTTACCTGAAGCATTGTCCATGATGATGTTGTATTCTAATTTTCCTTCAGGACCTAATTCCTTTTTAATTACTTTTTTAATTAGGCTGATATAATGCTCTTCTAACCATTCATAAAAAAACTGTGATGGAACTTGTATGGTTAAAGTGGTTTCTGTTACCTTGATCGCTTTAATAGGCTCGAACCAGGTTTTGAAATTTTGCGGACTTACATTGTCTTTGATGATCTGGATGCACCCTGCCCATACTTGTTCTGCAGTTTTCTCTTTCATTATCATTACCCTTTCGAACTTTTAAAAATGTTATTACTATATGTAGAAACGTAGAATTAACTTTAACGTGTTTGTAAATATACTTGTATTATTTGTTTTAGCAACAAAAAATCCAAAAAAAAAATTATGGAAAATTTTACGAAAAAATTTGGTTCTTTAAAATATTTTTCTTCCCCTTATTATATCCTTTGAGCAGAGTTATTTTGCAGTATGTTTTTTCGTTCATCACTAAAGTATATGTCTATGCGGCCCAGCCAGATACCAGCCCAACCCATTTGTGTTACTTGAACCTCAATCCCTTGCCTGTTAAGGGTTTTAAAGGGTTTGTCTAAAAACGTATGTGTGTGACCGCCAATGATAAGATCCATATTTTCAGTATTTTTTGCAAGCATAACATCGCTAACTTTATCGTTATCATATTTATAACCAAGGTGAGATAAGCAGATTACAAAATCACAGTTTTCTTGTATTCTTAAAGCATATGCGGTTTTATTTGCATGTTCAATTGGATTATTGTATATTAAGCCTTGCCTTTGTTTTGGAGCAATTAATCCATCAAGATCTATCCCTAAACCTAAAATTCCTACCTTGATATTTCCCTTTTTGTAGATCTTGTAAGCGCTTACTTTTTTGTGATCTTTAAGATCGGTATCATTAAAATTATAATTGCAATTTATAAAATCAAAGTTGGCGTGCGGCATTTGTTTAACGATATTTTCTATACCAAGATCAAAGTCGTGATTGCCAAAAGTTACTGCATCGTACTGCATCAAACTCATTAATTTATACTCTAATTCTCCATGAAAATAATTGAAATATGGTGTTCCCTGAAAGATATCTCCCGCATCTAAAAGCAATACATTTTGCTCTTCTTTTTTTATATTTTCTATTGCCGCAGCACGTTTTGAAAAGCCGCCTTCTCCAGGGTGTTTAGCATCATTTTCAGGAAAGGGATCGATTCGACTATGCTGATCGTTGGTATATAAAATGGTAAGTTTTTCAATGCCTTTTTTGTGCAATAATTGATCCTGTGCAAAAGCGGGCAAGTAATAAAAACTTGCCGCAGTGCCCAAGGTGTACTTTATAAATGATCGTCTATTTTGAAATTTCCAGTCGCACATCTTTATAAGGAGAAATTGTTTTACCAGTGTATTTTAAATATTTACAATAATTGATTATCGCATCTCTAACCAATAAATTCAACTTTTTTTCGCTTATCAAATGTTGCCCAAAACTAAAACCATCTCCGCCATTTATTAAAAAATCGCTGGTCAATACGTAATAATTCATTTCAGGTTGTATCGCTTTTCCGTCAATAATTGCAGCATAAGAATTGTCTCCTGCGTGTATAGTCATTCCTAAAAAAGCATGTTTTTTTTCTAATATACGTTTAATGATATCTTCTAATCCTTTGCCTTTTATTTCAACAACTTCTAGCTCATTATCAAAAGGCATTACTTCAAAAATAGAATTTACAGTTACCATTCCTTTATTAATATTAGTTCTTAATCCGCCACGGTTCATCAATACAATCACACTTTGCTGCACGTTAGTAATACTATCATAAGCCCATTTTACAGCATCGCAAACAAAATTTCCGAGCGTCATTTCATTCCCATCTTTTGTAAGGTCAGCATTACACAAAACAAATTCTTTTTGCATTTCATTGCCTAGTACTTTTGAGTAAGGAGAAATGATACTATCGAATTTTGAGGAGGAAGATGAGCCTTTAAGGCTTTGATGTTGCGCTTCTTTTTTGCTTACCGAATAATGCGTTTTACAAGCCGAAAAAGCCAGTAAAAAAAGCAAAACAAATATTCCGGTTTTCCTCAACATATCATTATCTTTGCGAAGATAGTTCATTTTTGAGCCATTAATAGAACTCAATATAAGCATAACATAAATTTAAATTAAAATGATCGTTTCCCAAACTAAAATACGAGTGCGATACGGCGAGACCGATCAGATGGGTTATGCATATTATGGAATTTATGCGCAATATTATGAAGTGGGTCGCGTAGAAGCCATGCGTGTTTTAGGATTCTCTTATAAGGAAGTAGAAGATCGCGGGATCATGATGCCAGTTCTTGAGTACAATATAAAGTACAAAAAACCCGCGTATTATGATGATGAGTTAACCATTGTTACACGCATCACCGAAATGCCTACAGGGGTTAAAGTAAATTTCGAATATGAATGCTTTAATCAAAAAGGAGAACTGCTGAATACGGGTTTTGTAACCCTGGCAATTATAGATAAAACCACTAATAAACTATGTAAATTACCCGACTGGTTTAGCAGCGCAATGCGCAAGTTTTTTTAAGGAAATTTCTCCCATTTTCTTCAATTTATTTAAGTATATTAGCTAAATTTTTTAAGAATGATCATAGCACAAAAAATTCAAATGGTTGATTTGAAAACTCAGTACGAGAAGATCAAATCTGACGTTGATAAAAGCATTCAGGAAGTGATAAATACTACAGCGTTCATTAACGGACCAGATGTAAAAGAATTTCAAAAAGATCTTGAGACCTATTTAAATGTAAAACACGTTATTCCTTGCGCAAACGGAACCGATGCACTTCAAATTGCCATGATGGCGTTGGGATTAAAACCCGGAGATGAAGTGATCACTGCTGACTTTACTTATGTTGCTACTGCAGAAGTTATTGGTTTGTTAGGATTGATCCCTGTTTTGGTAGATGTAACGGAAGATACGTTTGAAATTAGCATTGAAGCTATCGAGAAAAAAATAACAACAAAAACAAAAGCTATTGTTCCAGTGCACTTATACGGGCAATGTTGCAATATGGAAGCCATTATAGGTCTTGCAAAAAAACATAATTTATTTGTGATCGAAGATGTGGCGCAAGCGCTTGGCGCAGATTATGTGTTTGCCGATGGAAGCAAAAAGAAAGCCGGAACAATTGGAAATGTTGGCTGTACCTCTTTTTTCCCAAGTAAAAATTTAGGTTGCTTTGGAGATGGAGGAGCAATGTATACCAACGATGATGAGCTTGCTGCAAAACTAAGAATGATAGCGCATCATGGGCAAAGCAAACAATACATTCATGATGTATTAGGAGTGAATTCGCGTTTAGATACAATTCAAGCGGCTGTTTTAAAAGTAAAATTAAAACAACTTGACGTTTATGCTAAAGCAAGAAATAATGCAGCGGATTTTTACGATAAGGCTTTTGCAGATCATTCAAAAATACAAACGCCGGCAAGAGCAAAATTCTCAACACATGTATTTCATCAATATACTTTAAAGTTAAATGGTTTTGACCGAGATAAGTTACGCGAATTTTTGGCAGAGCGTAATATCCCAAGTATGATCTATTACCCAATTCCTTTGCACAAGCAAAATGCATTTAAGAGTGATAGAAATAAAGAATCAGATTTTCCGGTTACCATGAAATTGTGCGCAAATGTAATATCATTACCAATGCACACGGAGTTAAGTAATGAGACCTTGAAATTCATTACAGATAGTGTGTTAGAATTTTGTAAATAATTTATGAAAGTAGCAGTAATAGGAACAGGATATGTAGGATTGGTTACCGGAACATGTTTTTCGGCAGTGGGAGTAGATGTTGCCTGTGTAGATATTGATCAAAAAAAGATCGAAAATTTAAACAAAGGAATTCTTCCTATATACGAACCCGGATTAGAAGAAATGGTACTTAAGAATTCTGAAAAGAAACGCTTGCATTTTTCTACATCTTTAAAGGATAGCATTCATGGAGCAGAGGTTGTTTTTATTGCCGTTGGAACTCCTCCTGATGAAGATGGTTCGGCTGATCTTAAATATGTATTAGGCGTTGCAGCTTCTATAGGAGAGCATATGACCAATCCATTAGTTGTAGTTACTAAATCTACAGTTCCGGTTGGAACTTCCGTAAAAGTAAAAAAAGCGGTACAAGATGCTTTAGATAAGCGCTCATCTAAATTAGAATTTTATGTGGCATCAAATCCCGAGTTCTTGAAAGAGGGAGCAGCCATTGAAGATTTTATGAAGCCCGATCGTATTGTGGTAGGAACAGAAAGAGCAGAGGCGGAAGAGATCATGCGTAAATTATACAAACCATTTTTAATGAACGGACATCCAATAATTTTTATGGATATTCCTTCGGCAGAAATGACAAAATACGCAGCTAATGCCATGTTAGCCACAAAAATTAGTTTCATGAACGATGTTGCTAATTTATGCGAGATCATGGGTGCTGATGTTAACATGGTTCGTAAAGGAATTGGAAGTGATGGACGTATTGGTCCGAAATTTATTTACCCTGGTGTTGGTTATGGCGGAAGTTGTTTTCCTAAGGATGTGAAGGCTTTAATAAAAACGGCCAAAGAGAATAAATACACCATGCGCATTTTAAACGCCGTAGAGGAAGTTAACGATGCGCAAAAAGAAGTTCTATTCAATAAACTAAGAACACATTTTAATAATGATCTGAAAGGAAAAACGTTTGCTCTTTGGGGCTTATCATTTAAGCCAAAAACAGATGATATGCGCGAAGCACCATCATTAGTGATCATCGAAAAATTATTAAAAGCCGGCGCAAGTGTTGTAGCTTATGATCCGGTTGCCATGCACGAAGCTCAACGTATTTTGGGCGATACTATTTCGTATTGCACCGATATGTACGATACATTAAATAAGGCCGATGCTTTATTGGTTGTTACCGAATGGCCTGAATTTAGAGTTCCTGATTTTGATGAAGTGAACAAACGTTTGAATAAAAAGGTATTATTTGACGGCAGAAATATTTTTGATGCCAACGATATGAAGAAATTAGGTTACGACTATTATTGTATTGGAATCAGAACGAAATGAAAAAAATTTTAATTACCGGAGCAGCAGGATTTTTGGGTTCGCATTTATGCGAGCGCTTTATAAAAGAAGGTTATAAAGTTGTTGGGATGGATAACCTTATTACCGGCGATCTTAAGAACATTGAGCATTTATTCAAACTAGAGAATTTTGAATTCTATCATCATGATGTTTCTAAATTCATTCATGTGCCAGGCGAAATAGATTATATATTGCACTTTGCTTCGCCCGCTTCGCCAATTGATTATTTAAAAATTCCTATTCAAACCTTAAAGGTTTCTTCTTTGGGAACACATAATGTTTTGGGATTAGCACGCGTAAAAAAAGCACGCGTATTGGTGGCTTCTACCAGCGAAGTTTATGGCGACCCCGTGGTTCATCCACAAACCGAAGATTATTGGGGAAATGTAAATCCGGTTGGTCCGCGTGGTTGTTATGATGAAGCAAAACGTTTTATGGAAGCTATTACAATGGCCTATCATAATGCGCACGGATTAGAAACACGAATTATTAGGATCTTTAATACTTACGGGCCACGCATGCGTTTAAATGATGGACGTGTATTACCAGCATTTATAGGGCAAGCCTTACGTGGCGAGGATCTAACAATGTTTGGTGATGGAAGCCAAACGCGTAGTTTTTGTTATGTAGATGATCTTGTAGAAGGTATTTACCGTTTGTTGTTAAGTGATTATCATTTGCCGGTGAATATTGGAAATCCTGATGAGATCACCATAAAGGAATTTGGCGAAGAAATTTTGAAATTAACTGGAGCAAACCAAAAGTTGATCTCTAAACCACTTCCAATGGATGATCCAAAACAACGCAGACCGGACATTAAACTTGCAAGAAAAATATTGAACTGGGAACCAAAAGTAAATCGCGCTGAAGGTTTAAAAATAACTTTCGAATATTTTAAAACACTAACAAAAGACGATCTCAATAAAGTAGAGCATCGCAAATTTAGCTAGTTGATTCATTATAATATATTGGTAAAGGGTCGAGTGCAAGGTGTTAGATATAGAGCAACCGCGCAAGCAAAAGCTCATGAATTAAATTTAACTGGCTTTGTACGCAATTTAATAGACGGAACGGTGTATGTAGAAGCAGAAGGTGAACAAGAGAATTTAAGCAGGTTCATTGATTGGTGTTATTTAGGTTCTCCTTTGGCAAAAGTATACGAAGTAAATAGCACAGAGGCAGAGTTAAAAAATTTCAGAACCTTTGAGGTAAGGAAGTAATTTGACTGCGTGTCAGGGTGAGCGTAGTCGAAGTATGGCATTGTTGAATCGCCCTTCGACTGCGCTCAGGGTGACTACGAATCGCAATTCAAAAGAAAACAAAAAGCCCCGCATCATGCAGGGCTTTTTGTTTTTATGAAAGTTTTATTACGCTTTTATCTCAGCCAAAACACTATTCATGTTTCTTACAGCTTCGGCACTTTTATTAAATGCGGCTTGCTCATCAGCAGTTAATTTATAATCCACAATTTTTTCCCAGCCATTTTTTCCGATCACAACCGGAACGCCCATGCAAATATCTTTTTGTCCGTATTCACCATCAAGTGCTACGCAACATGTATAGATCTTTTTTTGATCATTTAAAATGCTATCAACCAAAGCAGCAACCGAAGCTCCCGGTGCATACCAAGCAGATGTTCCTAACATTCCTGTTAATGTTGCACCACCAACCATGGTATCGGCAGCAACTTTCTTTAATTGCTCATCCGATAAAAATTGAGAAACAGGTACGCCATTATAAGTTGCTAAACGGGTTAAAGGAATCATGGTTGTATCACCGTGCCCGCCAATTACTGCTGCCGAAATATCACTTGCAGGTGTATTTAAAGCAATTGATAAATAGCATTTAAAGCGTGAGCTATCTAAAATTCCACCCATTCCAATAATTCGGTTCTTTGGCAATTTGCTATCTTTTAAAGCTAAATACGTCATTGTATCCATTGGATTGCTTACAACAATGATAATGGCGTTTGGAGAATGCTTTAAAACACTTGCCGTTACACCTTTTACAATGCCTGCATTAATTCCAATTAATTCTTCGCGAGTCATACCAGGTTTACGAGGAATGCCGCTTGTGATTACAACAACATCGCTGTTTGCTGTTTTTGAATAATCATTGGTGCTACCGCTGATCTTTGTATTGAATTTATTTAAAGTTGCAGTTTGCATTAAGTCTAATGCTTTACCTTCCGCAAAATTTTCTTTAATGTCTAAAATAACAACTTCACTTGCTATACGATTTAGTGCAATATATTCTGCACACGATGCGCCTACATTTCCGGCGCCAACTACTGAAACTTTCATGATATTTGTTTTTAAATGATTGTAAAAATTAACTCCTTAAATATAGAAATATGCTTTTGTTCTAAAAAATAAAATTGTCCTTATTTTGGTGCCCAAGCGCAGCCTTTATACATCTTTTTACCCACTTTGATCTGCATTTTCATGGATCTTGATTCGCCTGTGCTTTCTTCGGTGCATGGCCCCGGCAGCGTTTCAAAAACTGTATCCTTGTGAAGAGATTCTAGCTTGAACAATTCAAAGCCGGTAGGATTTTCTATTTGATAAGTAAAATTCATTCCTCTAAGAATGATGCTATCTTTACCGTAGTCGAATACAAAACGAACTCTATTCGCATAAAACTCGCAGATCCATCCCGGCTCACTTCCTCTGCCCATTAAAACAAGAGTTGTTGAATCGGTAACAGGAGGAATATTTTTTAAAGTATCGTTAGGAAGTGATGTTTCTTGACTAGGAACATCTTCCAACTTTGGTTTTTCAGGATCAGCACACGAAACCAAAGCAAGAACTAAGATAGAAAGCAGCGTAAGTGGTCTCATTTACGTTTTAAAACTTTTTCGGCAGCTGCAATAATATTTACTGATTCTAAACCGTATTTCTTCATCAGGTCATCTGGCGTTCCGCTTTCGCCAAAACTATCATTTACGGCAACAAATTCCTGAGGCGATGGATGTTTGCGAGCTAATAATTGCGCTACAGCATCACCCAAGCCACCATTCATTTGGTGCTCTTCGGCAGTTACAACACATTTAGTTTTTGCAACCGACTTTAATATCGCTTCTTCATCTAATGGTTTAATGGTGTGAATATTTATGAGGTCAACGCTGATTCCTTTTTTCTCTAAAGCATCGGCTGCTTCAATGGCTTTCCAAACTAAATGACCAGTAGCTATGATGGTAATATCTTTTCCTTCGTTCAAGTGAACTGCTTTTCCTATCACAAATTTTTGATCGGCCGGAGTAAAATTTCCAACGGCCGGTCTTCCAAAACGTAAATAAACCGGACCGTTATACTCGGCAATTGTAATGGTTGCTGCTTTGGTTTGATTATAATCGCAAGGATTAATAACCACCATACCCGGAAGCATTTTCATTAAACCAATGTCTTCTAATATTTGATGTGTTGCGCCATCTTCACCTAAAGTTAAACCTGCATGTGAAGCGCAAATTTTTACATTTTTATGAGAGTAGGCAATGCTCTGTCGAATTTGATCGTAAACACGCCCGGTACTAAAATTAGCGAATGTTCCTGTGAAAGGAATTTTACCGCCAATGGTTAAACCGGCTGCTATACCCATCATGTTTGCTTCGGCAATTCCTATTTGGAAAAAACGCTCCGGATGCTCTTTTTGAAATGCATCCATTTTTAATGATCCGGTAAGATCAGCACATAAAGCAACAACATTAGGATTGCTTTTTCCTAATTCGCTAAGTCCTGCGCCAAATCCTGAGCGAGTATCTTTTTTTTCGGTAAAACTGTATTTATTTAGCAGCATAAAATATCAATATAATTGTACGTTTTGTGTTAGCCCACTTTTAATTTCAAAATTGCGTTCAATGGTTTGAATGGTTTCTTTTGCATTCTGGTACCTAAACACCACTTTGTACTTGCCGGGTTGTAAATATATAATTTCATTTGTCAGTTTTTGATTCAAGTTATAAACCCATTCTACATTTTTTCCATCATCGGAATAAACACTTCCAAAACCTTCACTTAGCTTTTTAATGTAAGCCAGTCCGCTAGTTGGTATTTTAATCGAATTGGTAGCGCTTTGTTTGATCTCTACATCATTCATTTTAATACGCGGAAGTGTTAATATTTCAAGATCATATTTGCCAACTATAAGTTTTTCAGTCTTTCCAAAATCCTGAACAATAAGCGTATTCATATCGCCGGCTTTACGAATTACTGTAGCCGGAAAATTTTTCCCCATAAGGCCATCCAATTCTAGTTTTAAAAAACCTTGCGGTGCATTTAAAGGAATGGTATTGTGTTTTCCTCTTACAATGGTAATGCCTTTTTTTTCAACCGGAGGAATTGTATGAACAACCAAATCGTATTGCAAATCGGGATCAACAACTAAAGTATCTGGATTACCCCTTATATTAATTGTGTGTAAATAACTATACTTAACCGTATTTGTTCCGGCAATATAAAAGGTCATATCTACATCGCTTTCGCTTGGTTTTTTAGTGATATCCAAAAGATCAACTTGCACTGTGGTTTGTGTTAAGGCCTCGGTTGTAACTAATTTTAAAACATCTTTAAAATTCAATTCGTTACTTACGTCATAAAATTTTCCCATGCAAGCAAAAACGTCGGCAAAATTCACATTCAATCCAATTCCAATTACAAAAGGTCGCAAAAAGATCCCTTTTTTTTGCAATTGAAGAGATACTTCGCAAGGATTACCGCCACACTCCTCAATACCATCAGTGATAAGGATCACTAAATTTCTTACATTTTCTTTTGGTGTAAAGTCAGCTGCGCATTCTCCCAAACTATATGCAATGGGTGTTGTACCAGTTGGATCTAATTTTAAAATGCGTTGTTTTACTTTAAGGTAATTGGTTTTAACCGGCGCAAAAGGCACTTCCAGTTTAGTGTCTTTACAGTCTCTTGTGGGTTTAAAATATGTTTGATGTCCGTAACAACGCAACGCAATTTCAAGATCGGGAGTGTTTTTTAAACTATCCAAAAATTCGCCCATTACTTTTTTGGCTACATCGATCTTCGAATTGCTACTACTCCATGGTGCATACATGCTATAGCTGTCATCAAAAATAAAAAGAATGCGGTTTGTTACTTGTGATCGAAGAGTGACGAACGACGAGGTTAGAATGAAAAGGAGGGCAAAATATTTTCTGGTAAAATTCAAAAATCGTAATTCAGATTCGTACTTCCAACTTAGTAAATCGTTGTTTGTAGATCGTATTTATTAATAATCTCCAACAGTTTCAGGCAACTGCGCAAGGGCTTTTGCCAACTGCTCATCGTTAGGCGCCGAGCCATGCCATTTGTGAGTTCCCATCATATAATCAATTCCAAAACCCATTTCGGTGTGCATGATATTGATAATTGGTTTACCTTTTCCAATAAATGTTTTTGCATGGTTCAATCCCTTGGTAACTTCATCAAGATCATTACCGTTTTTAATTTCTAAAACAGTCCAGCCAAAAGATTCAAGTTTTGCCCGAAGATCGCCAAGCGGAAGAACTTGATCTACATCACCATCAATTTGGCGTCCGTTATAATCTATTGTACAAATTAAGTTATCTACTTTATTTCCGGCCGCATACATTAACGCTTCCCAAATTTGCCCTTCTTGCAATTCACCATCGCCGTGTAAAGAGTAAACTATAGAATTATCTTTATTTAATTTTTTTGCTAAAGCTGCTCCAATGGCAACGCTCATACCTTGTCCTAATGAACCGGATGAAATGCGAATGCCGGGTAAACCCTCGTGTGTGGTTGGATGCCCTTGCAAACGTGTGTTGAGTTTTCTAAAAGTTGCTAATTCCTTTACCGGAAAATATCCAAAATGCGCTAAAGTGCTGTAGTAAACCGGACTAATATGACCATTGCTCAAAAAGAAAAGATCTTCGTTTTTTCCGTCCATTGTAAAATTTTTAGCATCATATTTCATAATGCTTCCATACAAGGCAACAAAATATTCAACGCAACCCAGCGAACCACCGGGGTGGCCCGAACTAACGGCATGAACCATTCTTACAATGTCTCTTCTAATTTGCTGGCAAATCTCTTTGTTCCCTATACTGTTGGTCATTTTCAATGAAATAACGGTAAAAATACTATTAAGTAACAAGCCAAAATGCTTTGTTTAAAACAAAAATTAATGTTGAAAACTATGAGCCCACTTGGCTTTATTTCGCTTTAAAAACCTTGCTGTTATTGATATATTTGCCCCCTGAATTAATTGGTTAGTTAGTGAAGTTCAGAATTAGTGAGTTAATCACACATTCACTAACTAACCCGTTCAAAATTTGAATTTGTATGGCTTTGAAATGTGGAATTGTGGGATTGCCAAACGTGGGTAAATCAACTTTGTTTAACTGTTTGAGTAATGCAAAAGCTCAGGCGGCAAATTTTCCTTTTTGCACAATTGATCCAAATATTGGAACTATAACCGTTCCGGATGAGCGTTTGAATAAACTCGCGGAATTGGTTAAACCTCAAAATATTTTGCCTACCACTGTTGAGATAGTTGACATTGCCGGATTGGTAAAAGGTGCAAGCAAAGGTGAAGGCTTAGGAAATAAATTTTTGGGAAATATTCGCGAGTGTAATGCTATTTTGCATGTATTGCGTTGTTTTGACGATGATAATATTATTCATGTGGATGGTAATGTTAACCCTGTTCGTGATAAAGAAATTATTGATACCGAACTTCAATTAAAGGATCTTGAATCGGTTGAAATTAAATTAAAGAAATTTGAGAAGGCTGCAAAAATAGGAAATGATAAGGAGGCGGTGAAAACATTTAATACGCTTTTAAAAATAAAGGTAACATTAGAAAGCGGTAAGTCGGCACGCGCTTGCCATTTAGAAGATAGCGAATTGCCTTTTATTGAAGATTTACATTTGCTTACCGTAAAGCCGGTAATGTATGTTTGTAATGTAGATGAGGCATCGGCAAAAACAGGAAATAAATACGTAGAGGCTGTTCGTGAAGCAGTGAAAGCAGAAAACGCAGAACTATTGATCATTACTGCACAAATGGAAAGCGAAATTTCTTCTTTAGAAACATATGAAGAAAAACAAATGTTTTTGGCAGAGATGGGATTAGATGAGCCCGGAGTAAATAAATTAATTAAGTCGGCTTATAAATTATTAGATCTTCAAACGTATTTTACTGCAGGCGTAAAAGAAGTTCGCGCTTGGACCATCAACAAAGGGTTTAAAGCACCTCAAGCAGCAGGTGTAATTCATACCGATTTTGAAAAAGGATTTATTAAAGCAGAGGTAATGAGTTATAATGATTTTATTACTTTGGGATCAGAAGCCGCGTGTAGAGATAATGGTAAGTTAAGAATAGAAGGAAAAGAGTATGTTGTTTCCGACGGAGACGTGATGCACTTTAGATTTAATGTATAAATTAATCTCCGGCAGATCACGCTGATTTACGCAGATAGTTCTGATCAGCGATAATCTACGGCACCTGCTGGAAAAAATAAAGAACATGAAAAACCACGAGATAGATTACAAGCTTTTTGGCGAAGAAATGCAATGTGTGGAAGTAGAACTCGACCCGCAAGAACAAGTAATTGCAGAGCCGGGAAGTTTTATGATGATGAACGATGGGATCAAAATGGAGACCTTGTTTGGAGATGGAAATGAAAAAGGAATTTTGGATAAATTGTTTTCGGCTGGTAAACGCATGCTTACCGGAGAAAATTTATTTATGACAGTTTATACAAATACAGTTCAGGATAAACGCCGCGTTACATTTGCAGCCCCTTATGCCGGAAAAATAATTCCCTTGGATCTTTCAAAATTAGGCGGGAAAGTTATTTGCCAAAAAGATAGTTTTTTGGCTGCAGCCAAAGGTGTTGCGGTTGGAATAGAGTTTCAAAAGAAATTAGGAACAGGTTTATTTGGAGGCGAAGGATTTATTATGCAAAAACTAGAGGGTGATGGAATGGCCTTTGTGCATAGTGGCGGACATGTGATCGAAAAGGACTTACAGCCCGGCGAACTTTTAAAAGTGGATACAGGTTGTATTGTTGCTTTTGTGAGCACAGTGAGTTACGATATACAATTTGTTGGTGGAGTAAAAAACACATTGTTTGGTGGAGAAGGAATGTTTTATGCAACACTTCGGGGCCCGGGAAAAATTTGGATCCAAACTCTACCAATTAGTCGTTTAGCAGGAAAAATTTTAGCTTACGGAGGGGGTCGCCGAAAAGAAGAAGGCGGCATTTTGGGAAATTTTTTAGGAGGTGATTGATGGAATGCTGAATTTTTAATTAAAAAGGCACATTCATCATTCATAATCCAACATTCAAAATTTTAAAACTATGGCAAAATCAAATTATACAGAAGACAATATACGATCACTTGATTGGAAAGAACACATTCGTACGCGCCCCGGTATGTACATTGGTAAATTGGGTGATGGAAGCGCGTTCGACGATGGTATTTATGTGCTCTTAAAAGAAGTAATGGATAACTCTATCGACGAATTTATGATGGGTGAAGGAGATAAGATAGATATTAATGTAAAAGAAGGAATTGTTTCTATTCGCGATTACGGGCGTGGAATTCCACTAGGAAAAGTTGTGGATGTTGTTTCTAAAATGAACACCGGTGGTAAATACGATAGCGAGGCATTTAAAAAATCTATTGGATTAAATGGCGTAGGTACAAAAGCTGTAAATGCTTTATCTATGAATTTTAAAGTAACTGCGTTTCGCGATGGTCAATCAAAAACTGCTGAATTTAGCAAGGGTGAATTAATAAAGGAGCATCGTTTGGTTTCAAGTACAGGTGAAAAGAATGGAACTTTAGTAGAGTTCAAACCTGACGACAGCATTTTTAAAAAATATCATTACGTTCACGAATACATGGATCGCATGATATGGAATTACGCTTACTTAAATACAGGGTTAAAATTATATTTAAATGGGGGTGAGTATGAATCAAAAAATGGATTAAAAGATCTTTTAGAAAAGAATATTACTGGCGAAACATTGTATCCTATCATTCATTTAAAAGGTGAGGATATTGAATTGGCCATGACACATAGTAATGAGCACTACACCGAAGAGTATTATAGCTATGTAAATGGTCAATATACCACGCAAGGTGGAACGCATCAAGGATCATTTAGAGAGGCTGTTGTAAAAACCATCCGTGAGTTCTTTAAAAAAGATTTTGAGCCAAGCGATATTCGTAAATCAATTGTTGCGGCAATTGCTATAAAGGTTCAAGAGCCTGTTTTTGAATCGCAAACTAAAACTAAGCTTGGATCAAATGATATTGCACCGGGCGGACAAAGCATTCGTAGTTTTATTGGCGATTTTATAAAAAAGGAACTAGATAATTATTTGCATAAGAATTCGGAAGTTGCAAAATCCATTGAAGCAAAGATCATAGCTAATGAGCGTGAGCGCAAGGAATTAACCGGTATTCAAAAATTAGCTCGTGAGCGCGCAAAAAAATCATCGCTGCATAATAAAAAGCTTCGCGATTGCCGCACGCATTTAGATGATACAAAAGATGTACGCCGTTTAGAGACCTCTTTATTTATATGTGAGGGAGATTCTGCAAGCGGTTCTATTACCAAAACACGCGACGTAAATACACAGGCCGTATTCAGTTTAAAGGGTAAGCCTTTGAATTGTTTTGGGCTTGGTAAAAAAATAGTGTACGAGAACGAGGAATTCAATTTAATGCAGGCCGCCTTAAATATTGAGGACGGAATTGAGAACTTACGTTACAATAATATCATCATTGCTACCGATGCCGATGTGGATGGTATGCATATTCGTTTATTATTGTTAACCTTCTTTTTACAATTTTTTCCGGAACTGGTAAAAAATAACCACGTTAAGATATTGCAAACGCCTTTATTTAGGGTGCGTAATAAAAAGGAAACGGCTTATTGTTATACCAACGAAGAGCGTAAGGCTGCCATCGCTAAATTAGGCCCAAAGCCTGAAATAACTAGGTTTAAAGGCTTGGGAGAAATAAGCCCCGATGAGTTTAAGAACTTTATAGGAAAAGACATACGCCTTGAGCCTGTTTTATTGGATCAAAAATCGAGTATTCAGGAACTGCTTAATTATTACATGGGTAAAAACACTCAGGAGAGGCAGGAATTTATTATCGATAACCTTCGTGTTGAACTCGATGCAGAGGAGAATTTGCTCGCCTAAACCTATTTAAATAGTTAATATCAGTTAAAAATCCTACTTTTATATACTTTGGTACGCCAATTGAAATACCTTTAAACAAGAAAAATAAAAACCATGAAAACAACAAACTTACTTTTAATTCCTGCTATTGCTTTATTAACTATAGTTGGGTGTAAATCAAAGAAAAAAACAGTTCAGAAGGAAACTGGAGCTGTAGAAATCACTGTTCCATTTAGTGGAAAAGAATTCCGTAGCGATGAGAACTATTTCAGAGCAAAACAAATTGGCAAATCTCCGGACCTTGCTACAGCTAAAAAGATAGCATTCCAAAATGCTAAATCTGAAATGGCTAGTAACATCAATAGTACTGTAAAAAAAGTAACAGATCAGTACACTAACCAACGTACTGTAGGAAATACTCAAGAGTTTGAGAACAAATTCGAAGAGTTAGCACGTGAGGTGGTAAATTTGGAAATGTCGAACGTAAAAGAGATCGGCGAGAAAATTTTCAAAGAGCAAGACGGAAGCTATAGCTACTGGATCGCCATCGAATCAGGTAAAAAAGAAGTGTTCGAAAAATTAGATGCTAAAATTTCTAACGACGCAAAATTGAAATTGGACTACGATAAGCAAAAGTTCCAAAACATTTTTGATGCTGAGATGAAGAAATTGGCAAGCGAACAATAATCCAATATAAATCATTAAAAAGAGCATCTGTAAAAGGGTGCTCTTTTTTTAATCTCCAATTAATTTTCCGTTTGTTATGTGCATTGCTTGAACGCGATGTTCAATTAAAATGAAGATCAGTTTAAAAATAATAACGATTTTACTTCTAGCTCTAATGGCTTGCACGGGTACCAAAAAGTACTTCAAGGCAGCCGAGAAGCTCGAGAAGCAAGGTTTGGTTAACGAAGCCGCTGAATTCTATTTAGAATCGTTGCAACGCAAGCCAACCAATGTAGATGCCCGCATCAAATTAAAAGAAGTGGGTCAAAAATACGTTTCATTTATGTCGTCGGAGTTTTTTAGGAACTATAATACCGGACAAACCGAAACATCTATTGAGAACTTTGAGAAACTTAAGAATTTTACAGGACGTACCGAAGCGTTAAATGTAGCATTGAATTATCCTACCGCTTACGAAGAAGATTATAAGAAAGCGATAGACAAGTATTGCGAAAAGAATTATGTCCAGGGCGCTGAACTGGTAAAACAAAAAAAATATACCGAGTCTTTAACGTATTTGAATAATGTAAATAAGTATAAGCCCGAGTACAAAAAAAACAAATCTTTAAAAATAACTGCTACTTGCGAACCTATGTATCAAAATGCAATAACAATGATACAAGGAAAGAGCTATGGCGCCGCTTTTAAAGCCTTAACTAGTATTCACGGCGTAACAGATTCATATAAAGATTCAAAAGAGCTGTATGAGTTATGCGCCGCACAGCAGGCAAAAAGTTTATTGATGTTCCAACCAAAAACATCTCAAAATCCGCTATTAGTAGATTATTTATTTAATCACTTCTCTCAAACTGCGAGTACTAACTTTAAGCATATTGAAGTGATCAACAACTCACCATTTGTAAATTTACCAGGCAATGATATTGAAGGAAATGTGGATCTTATTCAAGCCATACGCAAAGCCTCTGGTGCCGATTTTTTTTATGTGTTTGATGTAGTTAATAAAAAATCACAGGTGGTTGGTCCTACAAAGGCAAATTCAAAATGTTTTCAAAAAGTTACTTTCAAAAAGAATGATACTACTATTGTAACCGAATTTAAAGCAACAGATTATTTTCAAGTAAAATCGAAACGTATTTATTCGTATGACTTTAAATATAAATTGGTGAATGCATTAACCAACCAAATTGTAACCTTTCAAACACTCACTATAAATAAATTCAATGAGGTAGAATATAACGAATTCACCTACGCTCCTAAAGGTTCTTTGGACGATTATTGGCCTTATAATCCGCAAGCCACCGCCCCATTAGCTCAATACAATCCTAAGAATTGGCGACTGCTTTTTACAGCGAATAAAGTTTTGAAAACCGAACAGGAATTAGAAACTATTGCTAATGATGAAGCAGTTAAAGTATTTTCTCAAACCTTGAATAACTACGTAAAATAAGATGAGGAAGTATTTTAAATATCTGTTTCTGGTTTTACTGTTAAGTAACAAAATTATTGCTCAAAAGAAAGGGCAGCAAGCTACCGAGCCAACCGTAGAAGCTAAAACTCCAAATTGGGTAAGTAGCCGTCCTCACAGCGGGTTTAAATACGTTGGTATTGGTGTTGCCGACAAAGGCCGTTCGGATTTTAAGAACGAGGCTAAACAAAATGCCTTATTCGATCTTGCATCTGAGATAAAAGTAGATATTTCTACCAATTCAGTATTACATAGTGTGTCAAGCAATACCTCTTTCGATCAAAGTTTTAATTCAATGATCAAATTAACTAGCTCCGATAATATCGAAGGATATACCATGGTAGATAGTTATGAGAATGAAAAGCAGTATTGGGTATATTATGAATTAGACAAGGCGGAATATGCCAAGCGCAAAGAACAAAAAAAACAAAATACCTTTACAAAAGCAGCAAATTTAATTGCATTATCATTCGCAGATGAAAAAAATAAGAATTTTTCAGCAGCCTTAAAAAAACGCATCCAGGCTTTCGGAATTTTAAATCCGTATTTAAATGAAGAGATCGTTTTTGACCCAACCAAAAGTAGTGGCATTAATAATGTGTTTGAATTAACAAACCTAATTCAAAATCAACTTCAAACAATTACTATTGTTCAGCCGCAAGTAATTCCGGTAGTTAAACCATATCAACCAAATTACAATTCAATCATATTTAAGGTAAATACCAGTAATGGTTCGGCCTTAAATGATTTTCCTTTTTCCCTCAGGAGTGATGATGAGTATTTAAAAATAGAGGAGCAGGTTGCAACAAATACAGGCGGTGAGGTCCAATTAAAGATCAATGGCGTTGAGCCGCAGTTTCAGTTATCATCTGTTACATTTAATCCTGATATTGAAAAGTTAATTGCTAACGATTCGGTTGGAAAGGCAAGCATAACACTCTTAAAACAATTCATACAAACACCCGCTTTAAAAGTTCAGGTAAATATTGAGCCAATAAGTATTTTTATACTTTCAAAAGAAAGCAACTTTAGCAAGCAACTTCCAACGAATATGATAGAACAATATGTTCAGCAAAAATTTGCGGGTCAAGAAATAAAGATCATCGACAATATTAAAGCAAGCGATTATGTGATTGAGTTGGATGCAAATACGGTTGAAGATATTAGCAACGACGTTTTACATAAGAATTTTAATTTGAATCTGGCTCAATTAAACATTAACGTAGCCTTAAAGAACACCAAAGGAGAAGTGCTTTATAAGAATCTAGTAACCGATATTTATGGATACGCCAATAGTTCCGAAAAGGCAGGTATTAATGCCTATAGTAATACGAAGCTTAAGGTACGCTTAAGCGAATCGCTTTTTTTTATGAAACGTAAAATGATCATTTATTAAAGAATTTCTCTTTCATTTCATCAAACCTTTTATTATTTAAAGATTAATTATATATTTATATAGTTAAAAACTCTATTTATGAAAAAAATATTTTTCCTTTTTGCAGTAATGTTGTGCAGTATCCAAAATAATGTGGCGCAAACTTCAAACCTTGATAAAGTTGCCACCTTCAGCTTTAAAAATGTAAAGGCTATTTATCAAAACGATCAGGTAGTTGGATATTATTTTATGTGTACACTTGATAAAAGTGACGGCATTTATGGTTTATATGTTTATGATACAGAATTTAAACAAACCCATTATAAAGAGGTCACAAAATCTAAAAGCATTGTATTAGAAGATGCAAAGTTTAACGGAAGCCATTTTTGTTTTCAGTTTTTTAATGATAAAGAATTTAAATATGACTTCTCTATTTTTGATGGCGCGTTAAATGAAACAGGGAGCTTTGCTGTTGCCATACCAAAAGACATGGCAGAAGCCATGAAAGATGCAGCATCATCGGGATATGGCAATATGTTTACACAAACGCATACATTAATTTCAATTCCAGAAACAGGATTTGCGGTGCACGGTGCAGATTTTAAAACACAAAAATTTGAAATTAAGGCTTACTCTAATTCTGGTTCGGCTTTATGGACAGGAACATCGGGTAATGGTGACAGCAAATCTTACGAAATGCTTACTCCAATCTCCAATGATAAGAATGGCATCGCGTTTGAAGCGCACTTTTCTAAGAATGTTAGAAAGATGTACGATGGAGAAGCATTCCTTGTGTTTTTTAATGGTAAAACGGGAAACCAAACTAAAGTGCCCCTACCAAAATTTAAGAACATTGTAACCATCAACGATATATCTGAAGAAAAAACAAGTTACATTATCGGTGGAGAGTATTACGAAGAGTCAACAAAACAAACAGGCATTTGCGTTATCGAGATCTCTAAAGAAGGAAGTCCAAAAAGTGAAGTTTATATCTCCTTAAAGCAAGATGCGGCAAAAGTTATGTCGGATCCTGCTAAATTGAAAATGCTGGAAGACAAATCTGTTTTGATTCGAAAAGTGTTTTTAATGGGTGGCAAAACAATTGTTATAGGCGAAGCATATGATAAAAAAAATATTTACGACATGTTGATCTTTGAGATTCAAAATGGCGCTTTAACTAAGATCTATTCCTTAGACAAGAAAAAAACAAGTATAGCTTCTTACATCAATATGGTAAATAGTCAAGCAGCAGTTGGAATGATATTAAAGATGGGAATTTTTAATCAAGATGATTATTGTTATACCACTTTTAATTCAGATAAAACAAGCTTTACCACACTGTATTGCAATTATGAAAAGGATTCTGAAAGCGGCGATTATATAATTGGCGCCGCTACCTACAAAAATGGTCAAGTAACTAACGATCAGGTTAAACTTAGTACAAAACCGACTCAATTTACGGTTCTTCCTGCAAAACCAGGATATGTTGCAGTTTTCGAATATTATAAAAAGGGCAAGAAAATTGTTATGCGAATGGAGAAATTGAATACATAGACATATTATAAACTATTGATTTCTAATTATATAATCTGATCAAAATTATTGAGGGTCAATAAAATTGTTAGTAAACCTCCTATTTATTCACACCTTTTAGCCTCTACAACTATTATATTTGCACGTTTATTAATTGAACCTGCACTTTAATGGCTAAGAAGGATAAGAAGAACTATAACCCTGATGATAATGACAATAACCAGTTGTTTTCTGGTGACGGACATGGTGAAGTTGATCGCGTATTACACGTTTCGGGGATGTTCAAGAACTGGTTCATTGATTATGCCAGTTATGTTATTTTAGAACGAGCAGTTCCTGCGCTCGAAGATGGTTTAAAACCAGTACAACGGCGTATTCTGCATAGCATGTGGGAATTGGAAGATGGTCGTTATAACAAAGTCGCAAATCTTATTGGCAATACCATGAAATATCACCCGCACGGTGATGCCAGTATAGGTGATGCTTTAGTTTCTGTTGGACAAAAAGATCTTTTGATCGATTGCCAAGGTAACTGGGGAAATACATTTACCGGTGATAGCGCAGCCGCACCTCGTTATATCGAAGCGCGTCTTTCAAAATTTGCATTGGATGTTGTGTTCAATCCAAAAACTACAGAATGGATCTTAAGTTACGATGGAAGAAATAAAGAGCCTGTAACATTACCAATGAAATTTCCTTTGCTTTTAACGCAAGGTGTTGAGGGTATTGCTGTAGGTTTAGCTTGTAAAATATTGCCACACAATTTTAATGAACTCATTGATGCTTCAATTCAAGTTTTAAAAGGAAAGAAAGCACATGTCTATCCTGATTTTTTTACCGGCGGAATTGCAGATTTTAGTGAATACAATGATGGTTTACGTGGAGGAAAGGTAAAAGTTCGTGCACGCATTAAAGAATTGAATTCAAAAACATTGGTGATCACTGAGATTCCTTTTGGTACAACTACCAGTTCGTTGATCGATTCTATTTTAGCGGCCAATGAAAAAGGAAAGATCAAGATCAAAAAAGTGGACGATAATACTTCCGAAGATGTAGAGATCCAGATCCATTTGCAACCCGGTATAAGCACCGATAAAACCATTGATGCTCTTTTTGCATTTACAAATTGTGAAATGAGCATTTCGCCGAATGCGTGTGTAATTGAAGATCAAAAGCCAAAATTTATTGGTGTAAGTGAGATGCTCAAAATATCAACTCACAAAACGCTTGAACTTTTAAAACGTGAGTTAGAAATTGAGTTAAAGGAATTACAAGAAAAATGGCACTTCTCTTCTTTAGAAAAACTATTCATCAAAGATGAAATGTACATTGATTTTAAGAAGTACTCTAATAAAGAAACGTTATACCAATACTTATACGAACAATTTAAACCGCACAAACGTAAATTATTGCGTGAGATAGTGGATGAAGATCTTCATCGTTTAACGCAAATTCCAATGATCCGTATCACGCGTTTTGATAGTATCAAAGCAGATGAGTTTATGAAGGATCTGGAAGGTAAGATCGAGAATGTAAAATACAGCTTAGCTAATTTAACGGATTACGCCATTGAGTATTTTAAAACGCTTAAAACCAAATACGGTAAGGGTCGTGAACGCAGAACGGAAAGCAAGCAATTAGAGACCATTGAAAAATCGGAAGTGATCATGGCTACCGAAAAACTTTACGTTAACCGTGAAGAAGGGTTTGTAGGAACAGGATTACGTAAAGATGAATTTGTTACAGATTGTAGCGTAATGGATGAGATCATAGCCTTTAGTAAGGATGGTAAAATGAAGGTATTCAAAGTATCTGATAAAGTATTTATTGGAAAGGATATTTTACACGTTACTATTTTTAAAAGGAACGATGAGAAGACCACTTACAATATGATCTATCGCGATGGACCAAAAGGTATTGTGTTCATGAAACGTTTTAATGTTGTAGGAGTAACACTTAATAAAGAGTACGATCTTACCAGAGGAAACAAAGAAAGTATTGTATTTTGGTTTAGCGCAAATCCAAATAGCGAAACAGATAAAGTAACTGTAATACTTAGAGCTGTTACTGGTGTGCGTAAATTAGAATTAGATGTTGACTTTGCAGAATTACCTGTAAAAGCAAGAACTGCCGCTGGTAATATTGTAACAAAATACACGGTAAATAAAGCCGTATTAAAAGAAAAGGGTGTAGCTGTAATTGGCGCCGAAGATATTTGGTTTGATGAAACAACACACCGTTTAAATAAAGAAGAACGCGGAACTTACCTTGGTAAATTTGCCTACGATGATAAAATAATGACCATCACAAGCAAAGGAGTTTACAAATTGTATACGTACGATCTGGTGAATCATTTTGATGAGGATATTATTATCATCGAAAAATATTATTATACGCTGTTGCTTACGTGTATCTATTATGATGGAGAAAGTAAATCGTATTTCACAAAACGTTTTTTACCTGAACCGATCACAACTAAAACCTTTATTATTACCGAGCACGAAGACTCAAATATTGAATTGATTACCAATCAGGTAAATCCTGTTGTTGAAATTAAATTCAATAAAGAAAAGGGCAAAACTATTCCTGATGAGTTGATCAAGTTAACGGAATTTGCACCTGAGGTGAGCATGAAAGCCAAGGGAAAAAAACTCACCTCTTACAAGGTAAGAGAGATCAATTTACGAGAGCCCGAAGAGATCAAAAACGCCAAAAAGTTTTTGTCAAAAAAAGGGGGCGACGATGAAAAAACAGGCCTTTCTCCAATGGAATTACATCGTCGCGCCATGGAAAAATTAAAAGGCGGGAAGGATTTTTTTGATGGCGACGGACAAATAACGTTTGAGTTTTAGAAATGATAGAACGCACAGATCCACGCAGAATTGCAATGTTGATCTGAGAAAATTTGCGTTATCTGCAGGAGATTGCTCTAATTAGTCGCCCCTCAAAAATTCTGTAAGCCTTGTTATTATTGAGTTTGTTTAACCGTAAATAGACAGTAGGCTTTTAAAAATCCTGTTAATCCTTTGTTATTGTTGATTTTAGAATAATCCCGACCTTGTAATCAAAACTTACAAGAGTA
>JAWXAS010000034.1:0-67178 GCA_034439635.1 Bacteroidota bacterium
AAAACCATCGGTTGAACGCCCGGGAATTGGTAAGGGAAAATTTTGCCCGTTTTGCAAACGAAACCATTCGCGTGGCACTGTAGTAAGGCTGTGAGCATTTGCAGCTAGCATAATTATTGGCTCTTGTTGAAATTGAAACATATTTGCAACCCCATTTCCTGCACCACTACTTGTATTACCAATAGCAAACCCATTGTTTGGCCCAGCCCCAGTTAAACTATTTGTAAAGCGGATGTAAGTATTTAAATTGTTGAAACCAACATGGTGTAAATGCAGTCGGTCTTGCGGCACAAACCCGATTAAATTATTACCAAGGGCTACTCGACCTCCTGCCAGGCCTCCGCCACCATTATTAATTATCATACGCGTAAAAGTGTTGGTGGCAAAAAATATGGGTTGATTAAAATCATTACGGATATCGAGAGGGCCTGCTGGACCAGTAGTGTTCCAACCTAAGAATGGACCAGCACCTGGCCGGATATTAGTAGGAACGGTTACCTGACTGAATAAATTCATTGATAAAATGACTGTAATAATAATTGATAAAAGTTTATAGTTTTTCATACAAATTAATTTTCATGGTTTATAATAATGTTATGGTTTTTATTTTTGTAATTAGAAAATACATGCCATTTGGCCAAGCGGAACAATCAATTAGATCGGCGTTTTTAATATCATTTATAGAATCAATAATTTCGCCTTGAGAGTTTAAAATTGTTGCTGGCAGTGTTAAACCACCTTTTAAATTAATGAACTTATCGGAGGGATTTGGAAAAACCGTAAAAGAATCCTCGTTTATATTTTCTTTTATACCTGTATTATAATTTTGTGAAAACACTGAATCAGTACTTAAGCATACATCGTCTATGAAGTAATAACTATATGGGCCATTACCATCATTAACAATTGTGGTATTGCCATCATCAAAAAAATTACCTACCATTAAGTGCTTATAAGCTGAATCGGCTACAAATGAACCGAATATTTTCGTCCAATTCAACGTATCAGAAATTATATTATTTGTAAAGAATTGAGCGGAATTATTTATGGTAACAGAGCTTGGCTTTATTGTAGCCATTCTTATACCTATTTTATTAACACTATAACCTGTCAAAAAATTACTATCTGCCCGATTTATTTTAAATGAAATATAATATTTTTGCGAAATCACCAATGAATTTGTAAGCTGTACCCCAATTATTTCACGGTCAAAACCACCATTAAAATAAGCAATAAATCCACAATACGAATTTCCCTGAGCAGCTTTTTGGTATCCAAAGTAGTTTTTAGGAGTTTGAAACGCCCAAGTGGTAGCACAAGAGTTAAAATAATCAGGTGAATTACGATAACAATCCCAAGGAGACGCTTTAAAAACTTCCCCGCCATTGCCTGGGCATAATGAATACATTTCAAACGATGGATTCGGAACCAAATTAGTTTGCGCACAAATAAAGCATGGGAAAAAAGAAGATAAAAATATAAAACAAAGTTTTCTCATGTATTAAAGATAGTACTTTTTGGTTAAAATCTAATGCTATTACCAATAGCAAATCCTTCAAGATTCGTTGGGCCAGTAATACTATTTGTGAAGCGTAAGTATGTATTAATATTATTCAACGTAACATGGTGTAAATGCAGTCGGTCTTGCGGCACAAACCTGATTAAATTATTACCAAGGGCTACTCGACCTCCTGCTTGAGCTCCGTTTCCGTTATCAAGGAGCATACGCATGAAACCATTTGTACTGAATTGCATCCGTTGGTTACCTATGTGTTCTAAACTAAATGGGATTGGAGAAGCTGCATTCCAGTCACACCAATCATTTGCCAAAACGGCCCCTGTATGTCCAAATGGACCAGGGCCAGAAGAGGTAGACTGCGACAAACAATCTCCAAAATAAAATATTAGTGCAAATAGAGTAAACCCTCTTTTGGTGCAAAATTGACAAATGAATTACGTTAGAGGACTTTAAAAATAAAAAAAGTCCCGACGATAAATGTCGGGACTTCCTTTTTTATATAATAAAATATTAGTTACAACCAACGTTTCCGCTAACGCTTACAACAGGGAAGTTGAAGTTAGACTGAACGCATTGTATACCCGTAAATGTTGCATTTATAGAAGTTGAATTTGTATTGATGCTTACAACACCAGTTTTACCATACCAGGTAATGCCTGAAGGTTGACTAGGCGCATTTAAAACAGTTACCTGAACATTTGACGGACCAGATACACTACTTACATTGTAATTGCCTGTTTGGGGAATTGTATTGAATGATAAAGTTACTTCTACCGAACCGCTAATACCTTTTAGCGTTAAGCTGCCAGATGAAGCGCATGAAGGGTTTAACCAACCACTACCACCAGCATTCAAATTTGAATTTTCTGAAGCAGGGTTTGTAATAGGAACGCTTCCTGTTTGAGTAGCATTACCTACATTTGGGTTTCCACCTGTACCGGTTGCCGCATCTTTATAAGTTGGCTTAATGGTATTATCTGTTTTTTTGCTACAAGCAAAAAATACTAAGGCTGCGATAGTTACACAGGTTAAAGCGAGGATGTTTATCTTTTTCATGATAATTTAGATTACTCAAATTTAGCAAAAAACCCTGAAAATTCCAAATTTAAGCCTACCCAATGAGTGAGCGGGCCTTATGGCCTAATAAAAGGCCTTATTACTCACTACCAACTGCTTTAAAAGTACGGAGGTTCGGTACCTGTCTTCCTCATACATAAGGTATAGATCCATTAAATATTTAGCAACATTTTTAATACCAATTTCGTCGGCCAACGTTAATAAACCTTTGGGATAGTTAACGCCTTTGGTCATTGCCAAGTCAATGTCTTCGCGACTTGCAATACCGAGATATAACGTATCTGCAGCTTCATTAATAAGCATGCAAATAATTCGGCTGTAAATTTGTCGGCCCAAGGCCATGTCTTTTTTTGGCTGCGGCATTGAAGCGCCTTCGCTATAATCATAAAACCCTTTTCCGGTTTTGCGGCCAAGGAACTTTGCTTCCAATAAGCGCTTTTGTGTAAGCGATGGTTTAAAACGCGGATCAAAATAAAATTGTTGCCAAACGGTTTCGGTTACAACATAATTTACATCATGTCCTATCAGATCCATCAATTCAAAAGGACCCATTTTAAAACCGCCAATTTCTTTCATGGCCCAATCAATGGTAGCGTAGTCGGCAATTTGTTCATCGGCAATGCGCAATGCTTCGCTGTAAAAAGGGCGAGCTACACGATTTACAATAAAACCCGGAGTGTCTTTTGCAATTACAGTTACTTTGCCCCACGAATCAATTAATTGTTTTACAGGATTTATAATATCTTTTGATGTTGCAAGGCCCGGAATGATCTCAACCAATGGCATCAAAGTGGCAGGATTAAAAAAATGTATCCCTATCACATTTTCCGGTTTTTCACAAGCAGAAGCAATGGAAGTAATAGATAAAGAAGACGTATTAGAAGCAAGTATGCATGTTTTTTTTACGATCTTTTCAATTTGTGCAAACACCTGTTGCTTTATTTCCAACTTCTCAACAATTGCTTCAATGATCAAATCACACTCGGCAAGATCATTCAATACATTTGTAAAACGAGCATTGGCAATGATCTCGTTCTTTTTTTGCTCTGTTATTTTTTGTTTCTCAACAAGCTTTGTAAGTGCCGAGGCAAGTGTTTGTTTTGCTTTTAAAACAACGTCGTTGTTTGTGTCGTAAACATGAACGGTGTGTCCAAATGAAGCAGCTACTTGTGCAATGCCGCTACCCATGGCTCCGCCACCAATAACGCCAATGATACTTTTAGAATTCAACATAAAAATTAGTGCGTAATAATAAGTTTAGAATTTTTAATTATCTGGTTGTCTAAACTTAATCGTAGGAAATAAATACCATTATCAAATTGAGATGTGTTTATTTCTTTAAAATTTATATTCGCTCCTTTCATATCTAATGTACTTTGTTTATAAACTAAAGACCCCTTGATATCAAGTAACTCAACGCTTATGTTTTTAGTGGTCATAAGGTCGGCCATTATTAAAAACACAGATGCGTTGGCAGGATTTGGGCTCAACATAATATTTTGGTTATAAAAATACTGGTCGATACCGGTAGGTAAAGAGCCTGTGCTTGTTCCTACGCCAATTGGAGGATTGGGATTTTCGGTGGAGGTATCAGGATTTTTAAACAAATGCGATTTAAGAATGAAAATACCATTCTGTTCGTCAACCGCCACAATATTTTTACTTGGCAAATACGGATACAATCCCCATAAACCATCATACGGGTCGGGATAACTATTTACATTACCACCGGTTTGTGGAGCTGTATCAAAAAATCCTGCCAAGAAAGGCGCGTTAGGGTTTTTAATATTTATCAATTGTAATCCATCACAATAGCTGGCCATAAAACATAACGAATCGTTAACTGTCCAAGGGTTATGTGGTGTGCCGGCTGCATATTGATTAATGGTTGAAAGAACCTGCATGTTTGCTAAATTTTGCACATCGATCACTTTAATTGGTAATCCTGCCGGAACTTCATCACACATCACTAATGTTTTTTTGTTAGGTGTGATGGCACTACTGTGATTATAACCGGAGCCTACATAACTTGTTAATGATCCAACCTGTGTAAATGAATAAGAGGGAGGAGTAAGCGTGAATGTGTACAATCCGCCATAACCGGCCGAAACAAATACCGTATCGTTGTTGGCGTAAGTATCATGAACGGTTGTGATGAATGCAGCATCTTGATTTAATCTTCTTATTAAAGTAGGAACACTTGGAGTGGCTAAACTATAAATATTCAATGTTGATTTTGTATTATCGCTATAGGTTACGCTCGAACAATATAATTTATTTCCATCAACCCAAAGCGCATGTGTTCTTTTGAAAATAGTTTGCGCATCATGAACTTTATGAACGCTATCGGGTAAATATTTTAGGTCGAAAATTTGAAAACTATTTGGTCCGCTATCATCACTTACTACATAGCAGTAGTTTTGGTAGGTTTTTATCTCTCTCCAAACGGTACCTGTTATTTTGCCTGGTTCAAAATCACAAATTACTTGTTGGTAAGGGTTTGTAACATCAACAAAATAGGTTCCTGCAGCTGAGCCGGCAATGGCGTACTCACGATTTTTATTGGCTTGATACCATCCCCAGCATCCCGAGAATTTTGTGCCGTAAGAAGTGGTATAGGTTCCGGGATTTATGACGCTACAAAGTGTAAAATTATTAGCGCCATAAACCTGTGCGTTTGTTTTGCTAAAAGCAACGATAGCTAAAACTAAAAGTAATTTTTTTATCATACTAGTTATTATTAATGATTATTTTTTTTGTGAGGGAACCATTCTTTGTTTTTAAGTTCACGATATAAGCACCATTTGGTAATTGAGAAACATTTAGTTTTTGCTTTCCAAAAAGCGAAAGTTGTTGGGATAAAACTATTTCTCCTAAAATATTCGAAATGTTTATAGTGGCATCCACATTTTTTGCGCTGGTGATATTGATATGATCTGATGCAGGGCTAGGGTAGATCTGAAAATTAGTTTCCATAGCTGCATTCTCGGTAAACCCTACAGGTTGAATATACGTTTGACTCGCATCTAATAAGAAAACACCATTTTGCATATCTAATGCTAATATTAAACCACTAGGAAAAAAAGGATAAGCACCCCAATTGCCGCGGTAACCATTGTATGAGTTTGCACTTGCGCCTCCTTGCGGATGAGTGTCGAAAAAACCTGCAAACACTGGGTTGGCCGGATCTGCAATGTCGTAAATATTTAAACCGTCCTCGTAGCAACTGATAATAGCCCATCTGCTGCCGATCATATACGGATTATGCGGTGTAGTATTTGGGTATGGATTGATGGTGCTTTGAGGAATAATGTTTGCGGGATTTTGAACATCAACAATGCGTATGGGTAAAAGAATTGGCACTTCATCACAAAACACTAATGTTTTTTTATCGGCAGTTAAAGCACTTGAATGATTGTAGGCCGAACCTGAGCTATAATTTGTATACGAACCTAATTGTGTAAATGTGTTTAAAGCATCGTTGTATTTTAAAAGATAAAGTCCTTGATTACCACACGATGCAAAAACAGTATCATTATTTACGTACATGTCGTGCACCACGCTAATTATTGGAAAATCTGTTTTAAGTGAGCGTAAAAGCACAGGGTTTGTTGGTGTAGCTAAGCTGTAAATGGTCATTGATTGATGCGAACCGCCCAGTTGCGTTTCGGAACCTATGTACATTTTATCTTTATCTATCCAAATAGTATGTCCTCTTTCAAAATAGGTTGTTCCATCGTGTACCACATGCACGCTATCCGGCAAATATTGCATATCAATTATTTGAAAACGATTTGGCGGGGCATCATCACTTACAATATAGCAGTAGTTTTGATACGTTTTCATTTCGCGCCAAGTGCAACCCGGTTTGCCCGCAACGTAATCGCAAAGATTTGGAAACCCTGGATTGCTTATATCCATAAAATAAGTTCCGGTACTGCTTCCAACAATGGCGTATTCTTTATTGGTTGATGATTGAAACCAGCCCCAGCATCCTGAATATTTGCGTTGATCGCTGCCAATGCCGCCAGTGGATTGCGGATTTACGAAACTCACCAAATTAATACGGTATGAAGAAAAGATTTGTGACTTGCCAAAAAAGCAAACACTTAGCAGTAGAAGTAAAAGTGGTCTTTTCATTAGTTCGAATCCTAACAAATATAGTTAAATTATAATGGAAATGAAAGGGGTTTAAAACAAAGCTGTTAACCCAAAATGGATCTTGCCGTTTCTTGCATCAAAGCCGTTACCAAATTGGTTTCCAATAGCATAGTTGATAGATAAGATCCCTGCTTTTGTTTCGAAGTTAATGCCTGTACCAACGCTTATTGGTGTATCATTGATGTAACTATTAAAAGCGTTCTTCTCATAAAAAGCGCCTTCGGTAAATACAATAATGCTGGAGTTTTGCGCAAATAAAAATCGGTACTCAATGGTGCCAATGGTGTAAAACGAGGTAAAAATACTTTCTTCATCAAAACCTCTTAGAGTTCGTAAGCCGCCAATTCGGATCATTTCATTTGTAAATAAAGGAGCGTCTCCAAAAATGGAAGCGCTTTGCAATCCTAATTTTAAAACATTGTTTTTCGACAAATTCATATAGCCGCTAATGGTAGCATCATACATGTATTGCGTTGAATTGAGTGTGATGTTGTTATAAGCAAGATCATTGATCTTCGGGTTTTTTCTCACTTTTTTATTTCCGGCAGAGGCATTCATTTGCACAGATATTCCCGTTCGCGGATTGAATTTATAATCGAGGTCTTCGTAAAAAACACCAAAGCCGTTCAGTTGTGTTGATACATCGGCGTAATCGGGTAGTGCGGTTACGTTTGCTAATCCGTAGGTAGAAATGATATTGGACGTTCGTTTTTTTACGTTCAATTTAATGTAATTCAATCCCGATACATAATATTGCAAACCAATATCATTATTGATATCAATAAAGGAGGTATCGCGTTTATAGATCTTAATAGCGTAATCGCTTCCAAAAGATGAGCCAAACATGTACGGATAGATCATTTTACCTTTAAAATCTACAGTTTGCGATTGTAACCTTCGCCACTCCAGGTCAAATGTTTCGCCGTTGTGCAATATCTCATTTAATAATTTGATCTTAATATCACCGGTTAAAATGGTTTTTCCGGTATTGGCATTGGGCTGCACGCCTATGATGCCGTCTAACTGTGTTGCTCTTTTTTTATCTAAAAATAAAATAAGTTTGTTGGTCTTATCAGTTAATTTTACCAATTGAGGTTTTGTTTGCGTTACAAAAGGAAGTTGTATCAAGCGTTTGCCAATATCTTGCATGGCTTTCTCATTGTATGGCTTACCGGGAAATACAGAAATATACCTCTGCAGAAATTTTGAATTCAATTTTGCATTTCCTACAACTACAACCGAATCAATTTTAAAGAATTGACCTTTTTGAACATTAAGCACCGCTTTTAAAATAGTATTCTCAATGGAAACACTATCCAGTTTTACGCTTGCAAAAGGATGTCCGTTATTCTCATAATAGGTAATGATGCGTTCTTTTAGCTGGGTAATTTGTTTACCGCTGAATGGTTTTTGTAAATAAAGTTTTTCGCTAAATCCAATTTTTGAGGCCAATGAAGGATTAAGATTACCAAGTTTCAATTGCGCCCATTTTAATTGGTTGCCCGGAATAATGGAAACAGAAATGGAATTTGAATTTTGTTCAATGGTATCGGCTTGAGCTAATAAATATCCTTTACTCTGAAAATAGGCGAGTACATTATCCAGCTCTTTTACTGCAAAGCTTTTTTTGGAATGGTGTTTTTTGTAATTGATGCTCTTAAAAGGCAATTGCTTTTCGTTAGCGATGTTGAGCTTGTATGTTTGGGCATGGTTAAAATAAATCAAGCCAAGTATCATCCCTAAAAAGTAATATTTTTTATCTGCGCGCAAAACCTTTGTATATAACGTTTATAGAAGCTTTTAGTATAAAGAGAAAGCTTAAATTTAGAGAAAATGGGGCTATTAACGCAAATCGGGCCTTTTGAACGGCCAAAATGGTTCATCAGAACCAAAAAACTATCAACAATGGGTTCTTAAATTTATTAGGTATCGGTATTTTAAATATTAATATAAAGCATTACTTTCGTATAAATTAATTTAACTATTATGGGAAGTCATAACGATCATAATGATCACTCAAACGAGAAAAAGCCGGTATCATTTACGGTACCATTGATCTTTGCAAGTGTTATAGTATTTGTAATTGTGCTTTTAGTTAGCATAGGCGATCCTAAGCACGGAGAATGCTGCTGCGAAGAAGGTAAATGTTCAAAAGAGTGCATGGATGCATGTAAATCCGGAACATGCGAAATGGCATGCTGCGCCAAAAGTGAAGAGCATGGCGGTCATCATGGTGATGCTCATGCCACAGAAGCTCATGATCATACAGGAAGCGCCGATTCTGCGACAGTTTCTACACCACGGCACGAAGCTACAGACACTACATCTGCAAAAGCTGAGCATAAAGAAGAAGCTCATCATTAATATTGACACTTTTATTGGTGTTGAATGGAAATGAAGAACATAAATATTAATAAGAGGGCACCTAAAAGAGGTGCTTTTTTATTTTTCTGTGTATGTATTTCAATTACATTATGGAACTGCAATAGAGAAAACGAAAATGAAAGGACCGTAAAGAATATCGTAGTTAAGAAACCTGAGGATGTTAATAAAACAACACTCTTATCTTACCACGAGATTTTAAAGAAAAACACCAGCGACACTTTACTTATTTACGACGGCGACACCTTACTGTCATTTCCATTCTTTGAGCGTTTAAAGCGAGGAAAGGACATTATGTTCTTTGATAAAGGCAAACTTACACAATTGGGGGATAGTATGGTTTACTTTATAAGAAATGCTCGGCACTACGGTTTGTATCCGCAAGATTATCATGCACGAAAATTGGATACCATTTTACAAAAAACATTTGATAAAGCTTCTGAGTCGTATTATTCGGGTTATATAGCACAGGCTGAGTTATTGCTTACTGATGCGTATTTGAAATTCGGTGCGCACCTGAACAAAGGAAGGTTTAATCCGGATACTGCTTTAATTGAATGGAAGCCCGCAAAGCTTGATACAAACTGGTTAAGCATTTTAAAATCAGGTGTCGATAATAACTTTGTGCGTCGTGTTTTTGATTCGTTGGAGCCAAGACACGAAGGCTATCAGTTTTTGAAATACGCGTTCTTGAATTATATTCGAGAGAATGAAACAAGGAATTGGGATTCTGTATCCTTCTTTAATGTAAAAGATACTACCATCTTTCTTCAACAATTAAAAGATCGTTTAACTGCTACCGGCGATTATGTGGATAGTTTGAAGGTGAATGATAGTTTAAAATTAGCAAAAGCATTAAAAAAGTTTCAAAAGCGAATGAACCTTGATCCCGATGGGAAGATGGGTAAGTACACAAGGCAGGCATTGCAGTTAAGTAAGGAGTATACCATTCGCCAAATGGAAATGGCTTTGGAACGATGGCGCTGGGAGCCAAAAAAATATCCTGAGAAATACGCCATGGTAAATATTCCTTCGGCAAATATTCGTGTATTTGAATGGTGGAAAAAAAAGAAACAAGATACATTGGTTTTATTAAGCAATGTGGTGGTTGGAAAACCGGAAACACCAACGCCATTATTACAAAGCAAAATAAATTACATTACTATTTATCCGTATTGGAATGTTCCTTTTACTATTGCCTGGAAAGAGATATTGCCAATGGTGCAGCGCGATACAAGTTACTTGCGTCGTAAGAACTTTGAAGTGATAGGAGGAAACGGAGAGGTAGTTACCAACATTGGAAAACTGCCATGGAAAAGATACAATAAAGAATACTTACCGATCCGTTTTCGTCAGCGAATAGGCGATGATAATAGTTTAGGCGTTTGTAAATTCAATTTCAATAATAAATATGGCGTTTATTTACACGACACTAATAGTAAACGTTATTTCAAAACATTTTACCGTTATCAAAGTCATGGCTGTATAAGGCTTGACAAATATTATGAGATGGCACGTTTTTTAATTCGCGAGGACACCTTAAAAATTCCTTATGATACTTTGGATGAATGGTTGAAACGGCCGGTGCAGCAAAAAATAACACCAAAAAAACCAATACCTATTTACGTGCGTTACTACACCGCACAAACGGATAGTAATAAGAATTTGAGATTTTTTATAGATGTATACCGTAAAGACGAGTATATGATCAAGAAATTATACCGAAAAAATTAGGGTTATTTATTAGTTGTTACGTTCAATGATATTGATCTCGTAATTCAACATAATCTTATAATCTTCCCCAGCTTCTTTTATTTCCTCATCATCCTTTTCGTAATACCAGTTAATAGTGGCATCAAGAATAATTAGTTTAATGAAGAATTTTGAGAGTAATTTTGACGCTACCGTATTGAAGTAGTCTAAACGTATACCTACTGTAAGATTTTGCGTGGTTTTATTAGCCGCAAATTCCTCTGTCCAGCGATTTAAACGATCAAAAAAATCAAGAGGATTCTCGGCTACTATTTTGCCGTCAAGATCAAGAGTTCCTCCCTTTAGGTCAAAAATGGCCTGCGGGGTTACGTCTGTTTTTGTAATAACTATTTTTCCGGATGTATCGATGGGATAAAAGTAAGGATTTTTAAAACAAAAACAATTTTCTTTTTAACTTTCTATCACGCGATCTTTGATCTTTGTGGCCGGATTTCCTCTGTAAATACTATAAGGTTCAAGGTTTTCGGATGCAACTGAACTTACGCTTAGCACCGCGTGAGAACCTACGGTAACGCCTTGGCAAACAAGCGATTTTGCGCCTAGCCAAGCTCCATCTTCAATGCTAATTTCTTTTACCATAAGTTCAAAATTACTTTTACTAAAATTATGGTTTCCGCTCATGATCATTGCGCCTTGTGATATGCAAACATTAGACCCTATTTTAATTTTTCCAAGGTTATCTATCCATACATTTTCTCCGATCCATACATTATCTCCAATTTCTAAATTCCACGGATATTTTACCGATACATGTGGTTTAATTACTAAGCCCTTTCCAACTTTTGCGCCAAATACTCTTAACCAAAAACGTTTGGGGCGCATAAAAGGCATAGGGCCTTTAAGCACTATCACATTTATAAAGTACCAAATGGTGCGACTGATCGCGTTTCCGCCTGTATCAAACGTGGAGTTGTTGAATTTTGAAAGATCTGTTTTAGCGTTTGCCATTAAATAGTTGAATGTACTTTTGGTTTATCAAAGATAAATTTATTTTCTTATTAATGTAATTTAAAGCCGCATCGCTTTGTTTTTTGTACTCTATAGTGTTCATCGCTGCGCATTCTTCAATGGTTTTGATGAATTTACCTTTGGTGTGAAGACTTAATGCAAAGCCGGCTCCATTTTTTTCTATGTCATTCCAAGGAGTTTGGTCGCTAATGATCACAGGGCAAGAGCTCATTAGGCTTTCTACAATAGAGTGACCAAAATTCTCGTTGGTTGTAGGTAAAAATAAGTAGTGATGTTTGGCTATTGTTTTTTGAACATCATGAAATGGAAGTTCGCCTTTATAAATTACTTTAATGTGAACCGGAAGTTCTTTTATTTGTTGTTGACATTCATTCCAATACGCTTCATCTTCAATGTTTCCGTAGATAGTATATTCTACCATGTATTTTTCTACTTTACTTAAAATAGCTAATGCAAAATGTAGATTTTTTACCTTTGAAATGCGCGAGAGGTAAAAAAGCGAAATAAGCCCTGGCTTTTTTTCTTTTTCGATTTTAAATGAAGTTGCATTGTTCACGTTTTCTAACACACTGATCTTGGCTTTAGAATAAAACTGTTTGATATCGCTCTCTTCTTGGGTATTTGTTGCATGAAAATGAATGTTCTTGTAAAAATTCTTGACTTTTGAAAGCCTGATATAGATCTTCTTTTTTAGAGATTTAATATTCAACGCACCTTTTCCTAGCATGCCCCTTGGAGCTAATATGATTTCTGAATTTACTTCGCCCTGATTTTTGAGTTGTACAATAAAGATCGAGAACCAATAACTCCAAAAGCTATTCAGGTAAATAACATCACTATTTATTTCTAACAGTAATTGTTTCAAATTCTCTTTGGTTAAATGATCTTTCGAGAAATAGTAATAACTCACTCCTTCTTTATTGATCCATTCATTTGCCTTAACATCTGTGTATGTTTCGTTGGAGCCAAGATCTTGATTAGTGGTAATCAAATGAATGTCGAATTCGTTCTTTAATAAAGCAATTAACGAAAATATGGAACGAACTGGTCCGCCGGCCTTTGTACCCGGTAAATACCAATCAATTAGTATGCTTAGCTTTTTCTTGCTCAATTTATGTCGATGTTGTTCTTATCTATCCAATAATTTAAAACTACTAAATGCCAAACCCTCGACCAAGTAACCAAAGGATCATTATTTAAAAAGCGATGCCATAAGTTTTTTGCAGCCTTAGGTTTTAAAATTCCTTTTGTATCTAGATTGCTAATATTATTCTCGCAAAAGCTTTTTAATTCGTTCTTAAGCCAGTGCGGCCAGGGTAGGGTAAAGCCCATTTTGGGTCGGTTTACTATTTCGCTTGGTAACAGATCGCTCATGCTATCCACCAATAATTTTTTTGGTGTTGTAGGATATTTTTGATCGTCGTTAATTCCTAAAACAAATTCCACAAGATTATGGTCCAAAAAAGGCTCGCGCACTTCCAATGCAACCGCCATACTCATTTGATCGGTATCGCGTAATAATATATTTTGTAGGTAAGTTTTAATTTCCATGCAAGAAATAGCGCTCAATATTTTTTTTTCTATTGCTTTAATAGAAGAAGCGATATCAGTAATAGTTTGCCCAGCATTATTTTGTTTCACAAGAGAATTAAGTTCTTTGTTTGTGAATACACTTCGACTTAATGGGTAAATATTTTTTAGTTCATGAGCATTCAAATTCAATATTTCTGAAATTTTTTCGTTGCCAATAGATCTTTTTTTGTTTTTGATTAGAGTGCCACCAATTTTTAAAGCTACACTCGGCAATACTTTAAGCCACCATTTTTCTTGTAATTCTTTTAGGCGTTTAAAATTTTCGTAACCGGCAAATAATTCATCACCACCAATTCCGCTTAATGCCATAGTTATTCCAGCATTTTTTGTTGCTTTGGAAACAATGTAGGTGTTTGGCCCATCACCGCTAGGATGATCCATGGCGTTGAGTGCATTCGGCAATTCTTTTAAAAAATCATTGGGCGTTAATTTGATCTCGTGATGTTTGGTATCGTATTTTTTGGCGATCAGTTGTGCATATTTGGATTCGGAGAATTCACTTTCGTCAAACGATATGTTGAATGTATTAACTTTTTCACTCGAAACCTTGCTCATAAGGGCTACAACTATGCTCGAATCAATTCCTCCGGATAAGAACGCACCAAAAGGAACATCACTCACTAAACGGCGTTGCACTGATGCGCTTAAGAGTTCAAATACTTTATTGCAATTCTCTTTATAGCTCAGTTCGTTTTTTTGCTGAATAAAATGTTCGGGCTTCCAATATTCTGTTATAGTGGCTTTAGTGTTGGTGTATTCTATATAATGACCTGGTAATAATTGTTTAATACCTTTTACAATAGTATTTGGCGCATGTATGGTTTGGTATTGAACATATTCAGAGATCAGATCAGAATTTAATTTGAATGTTTTTATACCACTGTTTATGATCGGCCTTACCTCACTAGAAAACACAAATATGCTTTCGGTATAGTGATAGTAAAAGGGTTTTACACCCATTCGATCGCGTGCGGCAAATACATTTCCTGTTTCGGTATTGTAAACAGCAAATGCAAACATGCCATTGAGGTAATTTAAACATTGATTTCCCCAGCGTAAATAGGCTGCTAAAATAACTTCTGTGTCGCTATTGGTTTGGAAAAAATAAGTAGAATGTTCGTTTCCTTGCGCTGCGCGTTGCAATTCAAGTTTTAATTCGCGGTAATTATAAATTTCACCATTAAAAGCGATCACCAGTTTTTTATCTTGCGAAAAAAAGGGTTGATTGGCTGTTTCGTTAAGGTCGATGATGGATAAGCGTCGGTGACCAAGTGTGATCTTCTTATCTGAAAAAATGCCGTCGTTATTTGGTCCGCGGTGCTTTAAACAATCGTTCATTTTGCGAACGATTGTTTCTCTATCTTGCTGTGAGTGTTGCGTTGATATAAAACCGTTGATGCCGCACATGTTACATGCCTATGGATTTCAGGAATTGTTTATCGGCCAATATTTTTTTAATACCTTCTTCAATACTGATCAATTTTTTATTCAGTATAGTTTTCATTTTTGAATTATCAGGCTGTCGGCGCGTCATGTCTCCCTCTTTTAAAGGTGGTAAATGAATGATCTTTGATTTAGAGTCGGTTAATTTTATAATGAGTTGGGCCAATTCTTTAATGCTGGTAAGCTCATCATTCCCTAAATTGATCACATCGTTTTTCACTAATCCTTTTTCAAAAATATTACTTATGGTTTCTATATTATCATCAATGTACGTGAAAGTACGTGTTTGCGATCCATCACCATATAAAGGTATGTCCTCACCTTTTAATGCAGCTGCAATAAATTTAGCTGTTACAAAATCGGTACTTTGCCCTGGGCCATATGTATTAAAGAAACGGAAGATGGTATAGGTTAAACCGTATTCCTGCTGATAGCTTCTAAAAAAACATTCGCCTAAGTTTTTTACAACAGCATATGGTACTCGCGAATTTAGCGGTGTGCGATGTTCATTTTGTGGTAACTCAACCGGCTCACCATACACTTCGGAAGAAGACGAATAGAAAACTTGTTTTACAGATGAATTTTTTGAGAGCTCAAGAATGTTTTTGATGCCATCAATGTCTTTTAAAACTTTTATAGGATTCTCTTGCGTTCTAATAACACCAACTACAGCTGCCAAGTGAAACACAAAATCAAAATTAAACGAATAAAACACAGAATCAATTTCGCTAAGGTTATTTACATTTGCCTTTACAAATTTAAAATTCTCCTCTTCAAGCTTCGGTAATTTATCAATGGAGCCTGTGCTAAGGTCATCTATAACAACCACAAAATGAAATTTATTTGAGATCAGTTTTTTTACGAGAGCACTTCCAATGTTTCCGGCACCTCCGGTTACAAGTATTTTTAGTTTATACGCCATGTACGAGTTTCAATAAACTTTGTTTCCAAATTTCGGGAGTGATCTTTGTGCTTAATTTTACGCTTTCTTCTCCCATGGCAAACAAGTCCTTATCTGCTAAAGATAGTATTTTTTTTAATGCCGATTTTAATGATGTTTTGCTATTTGGCTCTACTAAAATACCGTTTTTGCCAATATTTACAAATAATCCGGTAGCACCAACGTTTGGAGTACTAATAATTGGAAATCCTGCGCAAGCAAACTCGTGCAGGGCAACCCCCCACGGTTCAAAAAAACTAGGTAACACAAATACGCCTGTATGCTGTATGATTGGTAAAAGATGTTTAGGTTGAATAAAACCCAAATGTTTTATTTTTGGATGTGACGCGGGTTCAATATGGCCTTTACCAACACACCATAATTCCCATTCATTGGGCGTTTCGTTTTGAATTTCAATGAAACTTTCCCACAAGGTATCAATTCCTTTTTCGTGAATATAGCGCCCAACAAATATCAAACGTTTTGGAAATCGCTTTTGTTTTTCGGTCTTTGTTTGAGCGTAGTAACTCGAATATAATTTGTGATCGCAACAATATACGTTTAGTGAGATATTCTCTTCGCTAAAACCTAGTTTTTTGGCAAATAATTTCTGATTCTCGCCTGGAACAAAGGCAGCTTTTATATAAGACTTTAAAGTAAGTTTAAAATAAATGGCGCCAAGTATTTGTTTTAACGACCCTGAGTATTGGTTGTCAAATCCCATCACAACATTTTTTAAACGGAATTGCTTAATGAGATTTAAATAAGGCTTGTGCATCCATCCCGAAACATAAGTAACGTCAGGAGAAAAAACTTTAATAGAGTTGATGAATTCTTGTTCCGAAACTTTTTCCCGTTCAACAACTGTAATGTTTTTGTGGAGGTTGCTAAAATCAAATGGAGCAACAGGATTTACTTTTTTCATATAAAGCAACACCTTGCAATCAGAGGTTTCTGCAAGATGATTGAGGCAGGTTAAAAAATAACTTGCTAATTCTTCATATAAAACAAGAAATTTCATCTTTTTAAAGCAGGATCAGATAATATTTACTTCTCTTTCCAGCTGCACTCCAAATTTATCAAATACTTTGCTGAGAACATAATCTGATAATTGGTAGATGTTTTGTCCGGTAGTATTGTTTTTGTTCACTAAAACTAAGGCTTGCTTATTGTGAACTGCGGCTCCGTTCATCTCAAATCCTTTTAAACCACTTTGCTCAATAAGCCAACCGGCGGCTAGTTTATAATGCCCATTTTCTAAAGGGTAAGCAACCAGTGCGTCAAATTCTTTCTTTAAACTCTGGTATTTTTCTGTGCTTACTTCAGGGTTCTTGAAAAAACTTCCTGCGTTACCAATTTCTTTTGGATCGGGTAATTTACTTTGGCGAATAGCGATAACGGCGTTGGAAACATCTTTAATTTTAGGTTTTTCAATTCCCATTTTTTTGAGTTCGTCATTTATAGCACCGTAATGTGTACTTAATTTAGGATCTTTAGATAATTTAAAAGATACATCTACTACAAGGTAACGATCTTTGTATTTGCGTTTAAAAACACTTTCTCGGTAAGCGAAATCACATTCTTGTTTTGAAAATGTTTTAATTTCCCCGGATGTAAGGTCAAATGCGCTAAGTTCGTAAAAAACATCTTTTATTTCTACGCCGTAAGCGCCAATGTTTTGCATAGGGCTTGCGCCAACACAGCCCGGTATGAGTGATAAATTTTCAACTCCTCCCAAACCTTTATCAATACAAAACATCACAAATTCATGCCAATTTTCACCGGCGCCTGCCTTTATAATATGTTCTTTTTTATTAAGGATCTCAATTCCTTTGATGTTGTTTTTTATAACCAAGCCATTAAAATCCTTTGTAAAAAGGATATTACTTCCCCCACCTAGTATGAGTTTTTGGTTGGCTGAATAAATGGGATCTTTAAATAATAACTCAAGATCTTTCACGTTATTAATTTCGATGAAGTATTTAGCGAAGGCTTCTAAACCAAAGGTATTAAAGGATTTTAAGCTTTTATGTTCTTCAAAACGCATTCGCATAAAATTATAAATAATATTACGGCTTTAATTTTCTATCTTTACTCCAATATCAACAAACTATTTGTTTACAACTCAAAATAAGCATGTTACGGTAAGCGTTATCAATGATCTAAGCAGTGATAATCGCGTAAAAAAGACCTGCAATGAGCTCGTAGCAATTGGTTTTAAGGTTACGCTAGTTGGAAGAGAATTAACGACCTCTTTGCCCATTACGAATTGGAATTTTAACACCAAGCGCATGAAACTCTTATTTACAAAAGGAGTTTTGTTCTACACATTCTTTCAGATGCGTTTGTTTTTTTATCTCTTATTTAAAAAAAGCGACGTGCTTTATGCGAATGATCTGGATACATTGCTGCCAAATTATTTGGTAGCAAAATTAAAAGGCATCAAACTGATCTATGATAGCCACGAGATATTTTGCGAAGTTCCTGAATTGCAAAAAACACCTTTAAAAAAAAGAATATGGGAAGGTGTGGAGAGAAGTATTGTTCCTAAATTGAAATACTGCATCACCGTTAATACAAGTATTTCAAGTTATTTTAAAGAGAAGTACGGAACTGAATTTGAAGTTGTTCGTAATATTCCGGCAGAGATAAATGGGCAGCCAATTAAGGATAGATCTGAAATGGGAATTCCACCTGGAATAAAAATGATTGTGTTGCAAGGAGCAGGTATCAATATTCAACGAGGTGCTGAAGAATTGGTAATGGCTATGAAGTTTGTTGAGGGCGCTCAATTATTTATTATTGGAGCAGGAGATGTATGGGAAAAATTAGAGCAATTGGTAAAAGAAGTTAAATTAGAAGAGAAAGTGAAGCTCATAAAAAAAATACCAAAAGAAGAACTGGTAAATTATACATTCAATGCTGATCTTGGAATTTCAATTGATAAAAACACGAACTTGAATTATAGTTACAGTTTGCCAAATAAAATATTTGATTATATCCATGCAGAAGTTCCCATATTAGCATCCAAATTAGTAGAAATTGAAACCATAATAAATCAATTTAATATTGGAGCATTTATTGATAGTCACGAACCGGCGCACATTGCCGAACGAATAAGGTGGATGCTGCACTCGCCCGACTATAAATTATGGAAGAGTAATTTGAAACAAGCAAAAAAGGCACTTACCTGGGAAGAAGAAAAGAAAGTATTGATTAACTTAGTGGGTTCAATGAACTAATGGAATTTTCGGCGCAACAAATAGCAGCACTTGTAAATGGTGAGATCGAAGGAGATGAGAATTCTACGGTAATTAATCTTTCAAAAATTGAGGAAGGCAAACCAAAAACCTTGTCTTTTTTGGGTAATGCCAAATACGAACATTTTATTTATGATACCGAAGCGAGTATTGTTATTGTTTATAAAAATTTTATTCCTAACAAACCTTTAAAATCTTCCTTAACACTCATTCGTGTAAATGATCCGCGCGAAAGTTTTGCTAAACTTCTTGAAATGTATAATCAGATCAAGAATAATAAAGTTGGCATAGAGCAACCAAGTTATATTTCAAATTCTGCAAAGCTTGGTTCATCATGTTATATTGGTGCGTTTGTTTATTTGGGCGATCGCGTAGTTGTAGGAAACAATGTAAAAATATTTCCGAATACAGTTATCGGCGATGGTTGCACCGTTGGAGATAATACCATTATTTATGGAGGAGTAAAGATGTATTCTGATACAAAAATTGGTAATGAGTGCACCATCCACGCGGGAGTTGTGTTAGGAGCAGATGGTTTTGGATTTACACCAAACACCGAGAATAATTATAGTAAGATTCCACAAATTGGAAACGTGATCATTGAAGATAATGTTGAAATTGGGGCGAACACTTGCGTTGATAGAGCAACGTTGGGATCAACCATCATTAGAAAAGGAGTAAAGTTGGATAATTTAATTCAAGTAGCGCATAATTGCGACATTGGAGAAAATACAGTTATAGCCGGCTGTGTTGCCATTGCGGGATCTGTAAAAATTGGAAAAAATTGTTTGATAGGTGGGCAGGTTGGAATTGGAGGACATATTACGATTGCCGATGGTGTAAAAATAGCTGGGCAGAGTGGAATAAGCAGTAGTGTAGAAAAAGAAAATGACATTCTGCAAGGTTCTCCGGCCTTTTCGGTAGTCGATTACAGAAGAAGTTACGTTCTGTTTAGAAGTTTGCCTAAATTGAACGATAAAATGAACGAGATACTAAAGAAATTAAATCCGTAAATTAGCCCAATGAAGATTGACATTTTAGCCATAGGCATTCATCCTGATGATGTAGAACTTTCCTGCACCGGAACTATTTTAAAACATATTGCTTTGGGTAAAAAAGTAGCCATACTTGATCTTACACTTGGCGAACTAGGAACACGCGGAAATGCAGAATTGCGAACCAAGGAAGCAATGGCCTCTGCAAAGATCCAAGGAGTTGAATTTAGAAAGCAGCTGAACTTAAAGGATGGGTTTTTTGAAAATAATAAAGCAAGTCAACGCGCTATCATTGAAGTTATCCGTGAGCATAAACCCGAAATTATTTTGTGTAATGCTATTAGCGATCGTCATCCTGATCATGGACGAGCAGCGCAATTAACTACTGATGCTTGTTTTTATTCCGGCTTAGCTAAAATTGAAACAACGAGTAATGGAACAAAACAAACAGCCTGGAGGCCAAAAGCTGTTTATAATTATATCCAGGATCAATATATTAAGCCCGATTTTGTAGTTGATGTTACGGAATTTAGAGATAAAAAACACGAGGCTATTAGGGCATTTGCATCACAATTCTACGATCCTAATTCAAAGGAGCCTGAAACTCCAATTTCAGGAAAAGAATTCTTTGATGTTGTTGATGCTAAAATGTTGATTTGTGGTCGTTCCATTGGCGTAAAGTATGCCGAAGGTTTCACGGCATCGCGCTATATTGGTGTTAAAGATCTTTCTGATCTTATCTAACCGAAATACTTCTTGTTTAAACGATACCCTTTTCCTTTTTGCGATTGAATGATCGTTTTTCCAAACACCTGGCGAATGTTATAAATGTGAACATCGATCGTTCTTTTCTTCGCAACGTTCTCATCGTTCCATACCGAGATCGCTAATTCTTTTTTACTAAAAAATTTATTTTGATTTTGGTGCAACAGTAAAAGGATCTTGAATTCTTTTTTTGGTAATTCAAATTTGGTATTGTTTCGTATAACTAAAAATTCATCTTCATCAACAATAAGTTCGTTTGTATTTCTTAAGATCTTTACATCAGACTTAATTCGTTTTACCAGTGCTTTTAAAAGTAACTCCATTAAAGCGGGTGTGCCCTGATAATTTACAAAGGCATCTACACCACTATTAAAAGCAAGCTCTAACAAAAAGTCATCTTGTTTATCGGATAGATAACTACAAAAGGTTTTATTCCATTAGCAGTCAACAATGTTTCCTTAGTGATCGCAATTCCGTCCATGGGAACCACGTCCAAACTAATAACTATCACGTCGAAATGACGAGTAGATATATTTTCAAAATACTCCTCTTCATTTTTTACAATGATAAGATTTGGAAATACTTTTTTTAAATGATCAATGGTTTTAAATACCGATGATAATTGATTATCGTATAAAAGTAAAGCGTTATTTAAGGTTGCAGCCAATCGCGATTAGGATGAACGAATTTGCTACATGCGATTTAACTTAACACTAATACAATGTTAACTAAATATTATTCTTTAAATTATATGATTAGCTGACGGTATTACTTGCTAAAGTAGGTCTTTACCTTAATGCTGCTAAGATTTAGCAGGCCTATGATGTGGAAAGTTTTTTTTGCGAATTTGGATGGATTCTTGGCTTGTTTAGAGGCTGAATCAGTTTTAAAGTCTTTGTATTTAGAATACCACTTCAACGTTTGTTTAATGGTTTTGCGATCCACTATTTTTTTCAGCTCAGGTTTTGTTGCGGTAGCGTTTAATAGCTTCTCAACTTCTTTGATCGGATAAATTGGTTTGCGCGCAGGTTTGTTCTTAAATATTCTGTAGTGTGCGCTAAGAACTAAATTATCAATAATGTCTTTTCCATTGTTTATGGCCACATCATATTCCTTAAGTTCTATTGAATCTTTTATGATATCAATCCCTTTTAATGTTCTCTTATCTGTCATAAACTAAAAACGCCCACTAATATAAGTGGGCGTTCTTGAATTTAAAAGGTTTTATTAATGATTAACAACTAACTTAACAGTTTCTTTACTTATACTGTTGCTTATTGTTACAAAGTAAATTCCATTACTTAACTCATTGGTATTGATGTTTATCCAGTTTTCGCCTAAAGTTAATGCCTGAGCGTCAACGGGTACCGAAACTAATTTACCTGTAATATCAGTTAAACTAACATTTAAAACAGAAGCAGTAGTTGCGTTTATCTTTAGAATGCTCATGTTGGAAGTTGGGTTAGGGAATAATACGATATTTCCAATCGCGCTATTATTAGCCTCTTTAATTGAAGCGTTAACGCAAGTTGAACTTACAACAGAATTAACTACACTTTGATTTCCGTTTGCATCTGTTACCCACAAAGTAATTGTGTGTGTGCCGGGAGTTGAGATAGTGAACGAAGGATTAACCGCAGTTGAGTTTGAAATTGTAACTCCTACCGAAACACTCCATGATAAAGAACAATAATTTGGAGATGCAGTTGTACTAACTGTGAAATTAGAAGGAACAGTTGTTGTACCGTCGCCAACACATATTGTAGATGGTATACCTGCAACCAAATTATTTGACGTGAATGAACTTGTTACTGCAGCAATAACGGCATCAGTAAAACTTGCTCCTGATAATGCTATAGAACCAGCTCCTGGTCTATAATCTGGATTTAAATAATTATAAGGAGTAGTTAAAATAGTTGAAAAAGTAGGAGATGAACCATTGATAGAATCATTAGCATTAGCATTGAACCAAGCCACAGTTGACTGACCTGCATTTGCAGCAAAAGTATTAGTTGCGTTTTGCTCAACGGCTCTTGATTGCATACCTGCAATGATGTTATTCTTGAATTTCATATTTCCGTTTCCGGCATAAGTTTCGCAATTTGTTCCGTCAATATGAATACCACGTTGTGTGTCCATAAAAATTGAATTGAATACTTTTAACTGTGAACTTCTGCGAACTCTTAAAGCACGACGATAACCTGATGCAATTGTATTTGTTGTTGCACCGCGATAAGGTCCTACCATTGTGATGTTACTGAAAACACCTGCTGTAAATGGAGTAGCTGTAGTTCCACCGGCATCATTATCTGATTCAAAACCTTCTGAAGTAGAAACTGCTGGATTATCAGCAAGATTTGGATCACGAACGATCAAACCAAATTGCACATTTCCACTATAACCATTATCTGTATCAAAATCATCATCAAGGTTACGATAAGAGATAAGCCATTTTGCATTTACATTTCCGCCAAACCACTCAAAAGCATCGTCGTTAATAAACGAACATTGAATGTGGTGAAGTGTAGTAGCTTTTCCAACAGCTCCCATTGTTAATCCATTGATCTCTTTGTTTGGTTGGTAAACATATCCACCAAACTCAATACGCAAAAATGTCAATGAACCTGAATTATCATTATTGTTTGGTGAAGCACCTCCTCCAAATTCTGTTTCTGGAGCTACAGGTAAACCTTCCACATTATTAATGCCATTTGTATAATTCAAAGCAGCGGTACCCAATAAAATTATACCACCCCAATCGCCTAAAGCGCGAGCGCCCGGTGCTTGATCGGAACTAAATACAATTGGTAACGATGCAGTTCCATTTGCAACTAATTGAGAACCTTTACAAATAATAAGTGCTGAACCGGCTACTGCTTTAGAGCCTAAAACAACTACACCAGGTGCAATTGTAACAACGGCGTTGTTTTTTACATAAACCGGACCTTGTAACAGAACTGTTGTTCCTGCTGCCCAATTTTGATTTGCAGTAATAGTACCTGTAACTGTTGTAGTTGGTGCAGGGTATACTTTGTTTTGTGGATCCCACTCAGCCCAACCTGCTGTCCAAGGAGCAGCTGGCGACGGTGCAAATGCTCCGCGGTAGCATGTTTTTGTTAAGAAAGGTGCTTGCGCTACACTTGTTGCAAGTGTTGCAAACGTAAATACAGATAATAAAAGTTTTTTCATTGTTTTTAGATTTATTTTCAACAAATGTCAAACTTTTATGTTCTCTTATGATTAATCCATGTTTACGAAATACCTATTTAAACATTACGGTAATGTTAGCTAGGTAAATTTTACGTTAAACTGAAAACAAACAGTAGAATTTCTATTATAAGCCAAAACCTGCGTCAGTCTTTGGAAATGCTCAAGTTTGTGCTTTTCAAACCCTTTGCAGCTTTTGACCTTCACTACTAAATCTACTGCCTATTTGCGATTAAAACTTGTAGGATAATTGAAACGAATACGTTGTGCCCAAACGTGTTGTCCAAAATGGCGCATAAACACCTGAATTGTAATTGAAAGCTTTGCTGTCAAAGTTTTGAAAATATTTAAGTGGTTGCCCTTTTGCTAAAAGATCTTTTATATTAAATCGGATCTCAAGTCGATTCTTTAAAAAAGATTTGGTTGCTTGAAGATCTATCACTGTTCTTGAATATTCCCAAACTTCCTGGAAAAGATTATTTCCTACAATATATATGCGCGGACCGATTCGGTTGCCCATAGCGCTAAAACTAAAATTATTTTTGTTATCCACGTATGAAATACCAGCATTGAACAAGTATGGTGATTGTCCTTGTAAGGGTCGTTTATATGTAGCACCTTGTAAAGTACTGATGTCAACTTCCGATTTAATTAAAGCAAGGTTAGAGAAGAGCGTAAGGTTGTTGAGTAATTTACCAACAAAGTTAGAGTCGTTCTTATAAAAATTACCAATGTTTATCCTGTATTCAAATTCTACACCTCTAGCGAATGCTGATGGAACATTTTTGTATTCTATTTGACTGGCATTTTGTGATTGGAATAACTCTATTGGATTTTCGAAATGTTTGTAGAATCCTGAAACGGATGCCAATTGACCTGCACCAGGGAACCATTCAAATCGAACATCGTAATTATCTATTACTGAGCGTTTGAGATTTGGATTTCCATTCAAGCTGAACTGAGTATTGAAATCGTAGAATATGAACGGAGCTAACTCTCTAAATTCAGGTCGGTTCAATGTTCGGGAGTACGATCCTCTGATATTTATTTTTTCGGTTGGCGAATAGATCAAGTTCGCTGATGGAAGAAGATCGTTCACGGTTGTATCTTGCGTGATGGTTTTCTGATTAATGAAGAATAGATTATCGTTGTACTTGAGTTTTTGATTATAGCTTTCATGTCTTGCCCCCCCAACAAACCTAAAATATTTTGTGTACCTAAGATCTATCATGGCATAACCTGCAATGAGTCGAGATCCTGCACCATATGGACTTTGAGGTTGAGTTGTTTCTACCAATTTAAATCCACCAATATTAAAAGGAACGGAAGCGCTGCTTGGGGTCATAACACCCATGTTTTGAGGAAGAAATATTTCGTTGGCAGGTAAAGTAACAAGAGAACTATTGAATACAGTTGTACCTCCAGCGCCGCCGTAGGTTGAGTAAACAAATTGACGGTAATCAAAATCTCTATCTCTTACTTGATACAATCCACCAACCTTTGGCTCAAGAGTTAGGTTCTCGCTTACCTTAAATGATCGCAATACATCTGCTTTTCCACTATAAATATCTTCATTCAATCTACTCCACAACATAACACCTGAATATTCATTACTTGTTGAATTTGCTAAACTCAACTCCGCTTTATAGGTTGTATCGGTTGGATCGAAAATTGGCGGTTCAGATGGGTCGCTTTGCTTATTTTCAAGATAGGTTAGCTTGGTATAATAATGACGACGTAAATTTGGAACAGTACGTGTAACGCGTGAACGGTTTGCATTCCAGTTTATCTTAACTTTAGCCTTTGGTATAAAATGATCTCCTATCAATTGAGAGGTTGAAATATTATTTTGAGTGTACCAAAATGCTATCGATCTAACAATATTTGGATTAGATTCATTGGGCGTGGTGCTTCCGTCGCGTTGAATTGTGCGGTCGTCTGTATTTATGCTATACAAATTTTTTAAACTCAAATTATTATTTTCGTTGATCTTGCACGAAAGATTAAGTAAGGCTCCTATAAGTTTTTGTGATTGAAAAGTTTTATCATTGAAATTTTTGTCAACTAAAAGAGGATTAGCTGGATCGTTTGGAGTTCCTGATTGATAGGAGATCCTATCAGTTGTGAAATAGGCATTTGTGTTGTTATAAGTTATCGAGCCAAGGATACCAATGAAATCTTTTTCCTTTAACTTAATATTTACGCCACTTGCTAACTGAAAACTGGTATTAGGTGAGAATTTTTCTGCGTATACTCCCCAGTCACCTGGAGGAATGGCTTGCGCTAATTTAGCTTGTTCGTGTATATTTATTGGAAATGCGGTATAGGATGGTATGGCTTCCGGTAAAGCCCTTGTTCCATCATCTAAACCTATCCAATCGGTTTTACCGCCTTTATTATGCAATTGTGTTTTGCCTGTTGTAATAGTATTATAGCCACCGGTAGCAGAAACGGTAATAAAATTTTTGTCGGGTATGTTTTTTGTATTCACTTCAATGATCCCTCCGGCAAATTCACCCGGCATATCTGGTCGCGCAGTTTTGGTGATCACTAAATTATCTAACATATTAGATGGGAAAATATCGAAAGAGAAAGCTTTTCTATCGCTTTCGGTACTTGGTAGTGGAGCCCCATTTAAATACGCTGTATTGTAACGTTCGTTCAATCCACGAACTATGGCAAACTTATTGTCTTGAATACTAGCTCCGCTTACACGTTTTAATACGTCGCTTGTGTTTTTATCAGGAGAACGTTTTATGGTTTCGGCGCTAATTCCATCGCTTACACTGGCATTATTTTTTTGTTGCAAAACAAGCGCCGTATTATTCTCTTTATTTAAGGTAACAACAACTTCAACTTCCTGAAGGTCTTTTGAGGTAGATGGATCTAATTGTATGGCAATATCTGTAACGTCACTCGAAACGATGTTCACATCAATTATTTTTTTTGTGTCGTAAGAAATATAACTTACTACCAAAACCACTTTTCCAACCGGAACATTATTAATAGCAAACTTTCCATCAAAATCGGCAACACCGCCTTTACCGGTACCTTCAACAACAACCATGGCACCTGGCAAAGTTTCGCCTGTTTTAGAGTCTAAAATGGTTCCAGCCACACGGCCAGTTTGAGAAAAGCAAAAATTTAGAGAGATAAAAAAAATGAAGATATAACTTGCTCGGATCATAGACTGAATTTTGACACAAAAAAACAGTAACTTCGTTACTACCATCTAAAGTTTATGTTACCAAAAAGTTAATTTTATTTACATACCTTTAGTATTAATTTAATGATTTATTAACTTCATAACCTTTAATAATTGGGTAACTTTGTTTCAGATTAATTATGAGTTCTAACTATAAAATACTTCTTGTTGACGATGAGCCGGATATTGTAGAATTTCTGGGTTACAACTTAAAGAAGGAAGGATACACGGTTTTTTCGGCTAGTAACGGAAAAGACGCGATAGATATCGCAAAAAGAGAACATCCTCATCTTATTATTCTCGACGTAATGATGCCTGATATGGATGGTATTGAAACTTGTAGGGAGATTCGCGAATCAAAAGAGATAAAGGACGTATTAATTGCATTTCTTACGGCACGTAGTGAAGATTATACACAAATTGCCGGTTTTGAAGTAGGCGCAGACGATTACATCACCAAACCTATTAAGCCACGCGTTTTCATTAGCAGAGTAAAAGCTTTGCTTCGAAGGTTACAATCGAATGCTTCTACTGAAACAAGTGTTGCCTTTGGTGATGTGAGAATAGATAAAGAAAAGCACATGATCTATAAAGGCGAACGAGAGATCAATCTTCCAAAAAAGGAATTTAAGTTATTCTCGTTATTAAGCAGCAAACCTGGAAAGGTATTTACCCGCGAATATATTTTAGAACAAGTGTGGGGCGACGAAGTAGTTGTTGGCGATCGCACTATTGATGTTCATATTCGTAAACTTCGCGAAAAAATTGGCGATGAGTATTTTAAAACTGTAAAAGGTGTAGGGTATAAGTTCGATTTTTAATTCTGCCTTTTTTAAAATTACCTAAAACATTTTTCTACCTACTTATTATTCTTGTTTTTCTTCTTGTAAGTTAAAAAGGTTATAATTATTCCTAATTCTTCTTGGGTCAAAGTTGAGTCTGGTAAATTGATCTCATGTTGTTTGTTTTGAGCGCGAAGTGCGTAACCTGATAATTGCTCTGGCTTAAAATCCGGTATGATTTGCTTTCTTTTTTCGTTTTTCGTATGACATCGCGAACAATTTTTTTGCCAGAGCGTATAACCTTTATTGCATTGTTGTGCATATTGAACTTTCACATGAGGTAACATGGCATCGGGTAATTCGTAAAGCACTTGTTTTTTAGAAATGCAGGTAATTAGTAAAGTAAAAAAAAATATCAATATTGTAGCTCTCATGATCAATACTCTCCTCCGGGTTTTCGTGAATTTAATTTTTACTTTTTTGAAAGTGGTAATTTATTCGGTGTTTTGTCAAACTCAATCTCTTCATTCAATGATGAAATAAAGCTCATTAGGTTAATTTTTTCTTCGTTTGTAAGATGTAACGAATCTGCAGAAAGCGTTTGATTAGGTATATTTAAGCCTCTTCCGGCCCCGCCACCGCCATCATAAAAATCCACAAGTTGCTTCATTGTTTTAAAAACACCGTTATGCATATAGGGCTTTGTTTTATCTGCATTTCTTATAGTTCCAGTTCTAAATGCATTTGCAGTTTCTTTTGAAGGATTAATAAAGTAGCGTCCTTTATCATCGCTCAAAGCCTTGTAGCTTGTGTCTTTTGGAACGCCCAATACTTCAAATTCCGATCCTACATAAGGTGGTTTTACACCGTTATATTGTGGGGCAAAATGGCATGTAGCACACTGGGCCTTGCTCATAAACACGTTGTATCCTTTTTTTACAGCAACGTTTGTTTCTTTTTTATTATTCATGGCCATGTCAAACGGCGACTCAAACATGCTGAACTTTCCGTAGTATAGTGTTAGTGCCGAAGCGATATGATCAATAGTAACAAGTTTTTCTTTGGGTGTATATTTTAATAAACCTTCAAATACGGATTTGTACTCTTCGCAACTCATTACCTTTTCAACTACATCTTTTTCTTTGCTTCCCATTTCAATAGAACTTGTTATAACCGCCTTAGCTTGATCTTGAAAGTTATTATGTAAACCATCATACATGATCAAATGATTGAATGTGCTATTAAGCAAGGAAGGTGTATATCGTTGGAGCAAACCGTTTTTATCAAATTGCAAGGCAGAACCTTGAAGCGTATCGGTAAAAAAATGCGAAGGCGCGTGACATGAGGCGCAACTCCGCAAATTATTACCGGATAGAATTGGGTCGTAGAAAAGCAGTTTCCCAATTTTTTCTATTTCGCCCAAAATTTTAGCATCTTTAATGTTTTGAAAAACACCTTTCGTGTTTTGTCCAATAAATAGTTGTTTGCTAAAAATAGAAGAAGCTTCGTTTGATAGAGAATAGTCGACATAGTTATTACTTTTTACTTTGTATTCAATCAGCATTTGTTGATTCATAGCAAATAAAGGATTTACAAAATCTTTTACAAAAGTAAAATGATCAAATGTTTCAAAATCTTTTGATTGCTTCTTTACAAAATTTATACACTCCTCATATTTGGATAAATAGGAGGGAGATAATTGTGTTGAAGAAAAAGAAATATTATAAACATCATACAGTTTCTTTACAGAACTCAACATATGATCAAGTTCGGTAATAATCACATCTGTTTGCGGGTATTCAAAACCGGTTGTATAAATAGTGGCAAGGTTTAAAAGGTACAATCGGTTACACAAATAAAAATGATCTGGCGACCTTAAATTTTTAGTGATCGAATCTTGTTTATAAACCTCAAATGGAGTTACAAATCCAAATTCACCTATATATGTAACGTATGTAAATAATCGTTCTTCTACAGCAAGTGGACCAGATCTTGGATCTGAAGGATTAATTTTCATCCCTCATTCACAAAGTCCAAACGGGCAGCATATTGTTATCGCTGCTAATGAGATCAGTAGTACTTTAAGTATATGGGGAATTGCAGGTTGTTTAAATCCAGTTTCAACTGTTGTTTCTATGAGCGGAAATTCTGTAGCTTGTTCAAATCAAGCACCAATCATTTCAGTTCCTCCCGGTTCAGGAAATTACCAATGGTTCAATGGTTCTACTCCGGTTACAGGAGCTACTAGTAATACGTTTAGCCCATCGTCTAGCGGTAATTTCTCCGTACAGATAACAAACGGACCAAATTGTTTTGCGCAATCATTTTCAAAAAGTATCACTATTAATGCAAGCCCAACTTTAAACATAATCAGCTCAACGTCTTTAATTTGCGTTGGCGATGCAGCTACACTAACTGCTTCTGGTGCTAATGGAACTTATACATGGACAGGAGGATCGAATAATTTAAGTATAGTGGTTTCTCCGATTGTAAATACAACATATACTTTAGACGGAGCCAATATGAATGGTTGTTCGTCAGCAGTAGCGTATACTCAAACAGTTTCCATATGCACTTCGCTTGATGAATTAGTAAGTTCAAACAACTTTATTTTGTATCCGAATCCAGCCAGATCAAGTATTACAATCAAGATCAGTTCTTCAGAAAACGCGGTTGTGAAGATCTTCAATGCGATCGGTCAGGTTGTTTTAACGGTTGACAACTACCAATCATAAAGCTATTCAAATAAACGACCTTACGAGTGGTGTTTATTTTGTAAGCGTTAAGCAAAGCAATTACGATGTTAACATTCAGAAGTTGATAGTTCGCTAAAAAATTAACGTAAATCGTTATCAGTTAACCTGCGCATCATAAATGCGCTGGTTTTTTTAATTGTATTGTAATCTACACTTCATATTGAAGTAATAACATCGACGCATATTTGTAAAACTTTTATCATGAAGACATTTTACAAAACAATTGTATTGAGCGACATACATCTTGGTATTAAAGCAAGTAAGGCCAAAGAAGTAGTTAACTTTTTAAAGAATCATAAATGCGAAACTCTCATATTAAATGGAGATATAATTGATGGTTGGCAACTGCGCAAAAATGGACAATGGAAAAAGCAGCACAGTAATTTCTTTAAGTATATTATTAATCTAGTTTCAAAAAGCAAATGCGAGGAGATCATTTACATCAGAGGAAATCATGATGATTTTTTGGATGAGATACTGCCATTTAACCTAGGAAATTTTAAAATTAAGCGGCACCATATACATTATGGTGTTCGTCGGAAATATTTTGTTACGCATGGCGATATTTTTGATACAGTAACCACCAATTTAGCTTGGCTTGCAAAACTCGGAGATGTGAGTTATACGTTTTTGTTGTGGCTCAATAGGCATTATAATAATTACCGTGAAAGAAGAGGCTTACCTTATTATTCTTTGTCGCAGGTAGTAAAAGCCAAAGTTAAATCTGCTGTTTCATTTATTTCTGACTATGAGAATGAGTTATCCAAAGTAGCCAAATCAAGAAAATGCCACGGTGTTATTTGCGGTCATATACATCAACCGGCTATTAAAATGATCAATGGCATTGAATATTTGAATTCGGGAGATTGGGTAGAAAGTTTAACTGCTTTAGTAGAAGATAGGGAAGGAAATTGGAAAATAATTGAATATCAGCAGTGGTTAAATGAATTAAACGCAGGGAAACCTATAAAGGATTATAAGCAAAATGATCCTGCCGAAATGTTACGCAGAGCTTAAACTTTAATAATCAAAACTATGGAAGTAAAAAAATATATCCTTGCCGTTCAAGGCGAAGGTAGAGGTCACATGACACAGGCTATTAGCATGTACGACATGCTTGTTGAGCAAGGTCATGATGTTTGTGCCGTAATAGTAGGGACTAGTGGTAGAAGAGAGATTCCGAAATTCTTTTTTGATAAGATCAAAACAAAGATAGTTCAGTTGCCAAGTCCGAACTTTATTACCGACAGTAAGAATAAAAGTATTAACATTACAAAAACGGTGTTACAAAACTTTAAAGAGTTACGCATTTACAAAGTTAGCTTGAAGCGTATAGATGCTTTAATGAAGGAACACCAACCTGATGTAGTGATCAATTTTTTTGATCTTCTGATTGGATTATATTATAGGTATTACAAGCCAAAAGCAAAACTTATTTGTATAGCTCACCAATATATTTATTTACACTCAGATTTTGAGTTTCCGACCGGTAGGATGTTGGATCGCTGGGCAATAAAGTTCTTTACACGAATTACAGCAAGTAGAGCAACCAAAAAATTGGCATTGTCGTTCTATAATATTCATACGGTTAATGAGGAAGTGATCATTGTTCCACCTTTATTGCGAAAAGAGATATTTGAACTTACGTCTAAGCAAAGTGATTATTTTTTGGTGTATTTGGTTAATAATGGTTATTTTGAGGACATTATCGAGTGGCATAAAGCCAATCCTCATATAGAGGTGCATTGTTTTACCGACCAGCCCGAATTGCTTCGATCAAAAAACAACTATAGTTCCGAAAAGTTATTTTTACACGCTCTTAACGATACACTTTTTCTTGAAATGATGAGCAATGCAAAAGGATTGGCTAGTACCGCAGGGTTTGAAAGTGTTTGCGAAGCTATGTATCTTGGAATACCTGTTTTGATGGTTCCTGTGAAAGGGCATTATGAGCAATTTTGCAACTCACGGGATGGATATAGGGCAGGGGCAGGAATCTTTGCCGATAGTTTTGACCTAAGTAAATTGATGAATTTTTGTACCACTTTCAATAGCGAAAATAAATTCTATAGAGATTGGGTATCAAATGCAAAGAACAAGATTTATAGAGAAATTAGCAATGCTTAATATGCCACGTAAACTACTTTTTATTGTAAACCCCAATGCGGGTAAAAAAATATCACATCAACTGATTGATACTATAAAAAAAGAATTTCCTCAAAACATATACTATCAAATAGTAGTTTGGAAGGATAAAGATCATTTCAAAGAAGTATTGGATATTTTGCGCTCTAACGATTATACAGATGCTATTGCTGTTGGCGGTGACGGAACTGTAAATCAAGTTGCAAAAAGTATTATTGGAACCACTATTGCACTTGGCATTGTACCTGCAGGATCAGGAAATGGGTTGGCGCGTACACTTGGTTTATCTATGAAAGTAGAAGAGGTGATAAAGCAAATTGCCACGGGTAAAATGATCAAGATAGATTATGGAACAGTAGATGATATACCTTTCTTTTGCACTAGCGGTATTGGCTTTGATGCACACATTGGAAATTTGTTTGCAACTTCAAAAAAGCGTGGATTGAAAAGTTATGTGAAGATAACTTTACGAGAATTGCTTAAATATCGATCAAAGGAGTATGTTATTAAAATAAACGGAGAGGAATTAAAACGTAAGGCATATTTAATTACGATTGCAAATGCTGGGCAATATGGCAACGATTTTTACATTGCTCCCCAAGCTAAAATAAACGACGGAAAATTTCATGTGGTTGTTTTAAAACCATTTAATTTATTTAGTGTATTTGGTGTTTTAATAAAAGTATTAAGGGGAAAGGCAAATGAATCAAAGAATATTGAAACGTATACTTCTGAAAGCTTAACTATTGAACGTAAATGGAAAGATTCTATTCATTTTGATGGAGAGCCTGAGATTAAAGGTGAAAAATTGGAGTATGTTTGCCACCATCAGAAATTAACTGTGATCATCGGAGAGAATTTTAAAGCTGGTTAGTTCAACAGATCTCTTTTCTCTAAACTCAAATACACATACTTGTGCAATTCATCTCGCAATTGTTTTAAATGCGATGGTTTTATACCTCTCAAATTCAGCTTTTCTACTTCTCCGTCATTATAAATAATATTAAAAGAGCCATTGCTTACTTCGCTCACGCGCTCAATATCATTAAAATACCAGATCTTATTACTAAATAAATGTTTTTTGAGCTCTAGTTTATCTTTAAAAACAAGTGCATAAGGACTCAATATAAAAAGTAAGGTTTGAAAACCGGAAACTATTGCAGGAGGCGTTAATACTAATGCCCAGCCGTGTTGGTAAAAATCTTTATACAGAAATAAGTATAAAACAGCGCCTATTAAACCTGTACTAAGTACCACAGAACCCGCTACAACCATAGGGTGGCGCTCAAAATAGCATTCGGGTATCTCAATCTCATCTTTGATCTTCACATTGCAAAGTTAAAAAATATTACACTCCTAAGCGCTACCGAATGGCTTTTTTTATAATCTTGTAACTTGCTTATGTAAAATTTAAGTATTAAATATGTAACTAATTTATTGATACAACGTTAAATATATCAGGAGATGAAAGAAAGTAGTAAAATAAAGTTTGTTGGGCTCTTCCTGTCGGGATTCTTATACCTTGGTGCTCAAACACAGCCAATTATAGTTACAGATGATCCTATAGCGGCTTTGCTTGATAGTTTGGCATCACAAAAAATGTTCGACTTGGCCTTTTCTAAGCCTGTGATCCCTAAAACCAATAAATTTCACTACACTGCTGATAGCGTTCCTCGTTTTGATGATTATACGTTTCAAACTCGAATTGCTAAATTGGATGTAAATTCACCTTTTGATCTTGTATATAATGAGCACGTAAAGGGATTCATCAATTTGTATACGGTTCGCAAACGTGAAAGCGTGAGTAGAATGATGGGAATATCGCAATTGTATTACCCAATGTTCGAAGAGGTTTTTGATCGTTATAATATCCCTTTAGAACTTAAACATCTCGCAGTAATTGAGAGTGCACTTATTCCTTATGCTAAATCGCGCGCTGGTGCTATGGGCTTATGGCAATTTATGTATCCTACCGGTAAAATGTATAAGTTAAATGTATCGTCGTACATCGACGATCGTTGCGATCCTTATAAAGCAACGGTGGCAGCTGCCGAATATTTAAAAAGCTTGTACGGCATATTCAACGATTGGCAAATGGTATTGGCTGCTTATAATGCTGGCCCCGGAACTATTAGTAAAGCTATTCGTCGCAGTGGAGGTAAAAAAACATATTGGGAAATACGACCATATTTACCTACGGAAACGCAAGGTTATGTGCCGGCATTTATTGCAGCAAATTATGTAATGAATTATGGAGCCGAGCATAATATTTACGCCGCAGTGCCTCGCAAAACGTATTTTGAAGTAGATACGGTTATTGTAAAAGAACAAATGTCTTTCGAACAAATTGGACAAGCTCTTGATATTTCTACTGAAGAGATTCAGTATTTCAATCCACAATATCGTAAAAGTGTAATTCCTTCGGGCGGTAACAGTATGTGTTTGCCTAAATCAAAGATCGGCACATTCTTAACAAACGAAAGGGATATTTATGCAGCTATTCAAGCGCAACAAACCATGCAAGGAATGGTTCCTGTAACGTATAAAGAGGTTAAAAAGACACATACCGTAAAATCAGGAGAAAAATTAAGCACTATTGCACGTAAATATAGTGTAAGTGTAGCGGATATTAAATCATGGAATTATATTGGAAAAAAAGGAGTAAGAGCAGGTAAAAAACTTACTATTTATGTTCCAGAAAAAATTGACAGTGGCCCTAAACTTATTGTAAAAAACGAGGCTTCCAATTCGGATACCAGTGCTTCAGCAGACAAAAAATTAGCAGAGGTAAAAAAGTCGGAATTCCGCTGGCACAAAGTTAAAGCCGGTGAATCAATGTACAGTATTTCTAAAAAATACAGCGTTGAAGCACAAATCATAAAGGATCTGAATAAAATGAAGAACAATAACCTAAAACCCGGCCAGGTTATTAAGCTTCCAAGATAATATGATCTTATCTGCCGTTGTTGTAACCGATTTGAATAATGCTATCGGTTTAAATAATAAATTACTTTGCCATTTACCTGCCGATCTTAAATTTTTTAAGACCGTTACAATGGGTTCTCCTATTATCATGGGACGTAAAACTTACGAATCAATTGGACGTTTATTACCGGGTAGGAGAAATGTGATCATTTCGCGTAATGCAAATTATAAAGTAGAAGGCGCTGATGTTTATGGAAGCATTCAAGAAGCCATTGATCATTGCAAAAGCGAAGAGAAAGTTTTTATCATTGGTGGAGCAGAGATCTACAAACAAAGTATGGAGCATCTGAATGAGATCTATAGGACTTTAATACAGCATAAATTTGAGGCGGATACTTTTTTTGGGCCCATTGATGAGAAAAAATTCAAAAAGACTTGGAGCGAAGATCACAAGGCTGATGAAAAGAATAAATTCGATTATATTTTTGAAAAGCACGAGCGGTTTTAGCTCAGAACTAAATAATAATTAATACCTTAAAATAAAAAAGCCTTTACAAAACCCGTAAAGGCTTTTTTTACTTTTCACCAATACCGAACCCCATCCTCCTCTTGAGGTGGTGGCGCAACGAAGTTGTGACGGAGGAGAATTTTTCTGATTTCCTCCCCAGTCTTTTACTGACGCAAAATCCACTCCCTCAAAAGGGGAGTGAGTTGAAATCTGTGACAAGAAAACGGCGTTTAATTTTGTTACCCACAACTATCAAACACTATTTAAACTTCCTTAAGAATAAAGTACTTCAACTCGTTCCCTTCTGTTTGTTTTTTTATCTGTGCAATAAATCCCTTGCCGTATTTAGCATAATACATGCTAAAATTATCATAGCGTTCTTGCGGCATGTTTTCGGGAAATAATTTTGAACGAATAGTCTTGATCTGATTTATTTCTGTTTCCGAATGCTGTTTTAACGACTTGTTTAATTTCGCCTCAATGGCACTGAGGCTATTTAAGGTTTTTTGAAGCTCGGCTTTTACAAGATTCTCAAGGGTTTTGTCAATTTCATTGGTTTTTTTCTGTAGATCATTGAAAATAGTTTCAGCTTTCTTTTTTTCTTCGGTAAGCTCAATGCTCTCTCCTTTTGATTCAACAATGAAATTGATGAGATCTTGTTCGCTTTTGAAAACTGAAAGAGGGTCAATTCCTAACTTATTTAATTTTTGACCTTGATTTTTATCAATGATCATGATAGAGGCTCGTGGTTGAAGAATAGGGAAGAATACATTCAGCGCTTCAAACATAGTTTTGTATTCCAGCCAATAATTTAATTCTCCTGGCCCACCCACATAAGCGATGTTTGGCAAAATATGTTGTTGGTACATTGGGCGTAAAACCACATTAGGACTTATTTTTTCTGGACTTAAATCAATTATATTTTCTAGTTCAGCTTTTGAAAATGTTTTGTCGGTTCCTGTAAGTGCATACGAATCACCGATTTTTTCTATTCTATTCCTCCCGTTTTCATATAAATAGAAACAATTGATATCGCGCGGGTTAACTTGCACGGTATATTTTTTTGATTGAAGATAAGAGATGGTTTCGTTTATTTTTTTTGCTGGAATATTCTCAAAAATATCTTTCTTTATTAAATCTCTAAGTTCTAGCTTCAATATCTTGTCATTTCCATCCGCTATTACCAATCCATAAGTGCCAAAAAGTTCGTTTACAAGAAAGCGCGTGGCTTTATCTAAAGAATCGTGGTTTAAATACGCATTTTTAAAAACCGAAATAAGTTCTTGAGCGTGTTCTCCAGTCCCTAAAACTGTTTCTAATTCTAAAATGGCCGATTGAATATTTTTTGTTTTAAAATTCCCTACAGCTCCTTTTTCATCAATTTTCCATTCTATTTTTTTTCCATATACAAAGGCATGATTCACTTCTTCAAAGTCGTGGTCTTCGCTGGCCATCCAATATACAGGTACAAATTTCTTGTCAGGAAAATTATGACTTAACCATTCACTGAGGTTAATAGTAGAAATGATCTTGTAAATAAAATAAAGCGGCCCGGTAAACAAACATAGCTGATGTCCGGTTGTTACTGTAAAGCAATTAGAATTTTCGAGTTGCGCAATGTTTGCAACACTTTCTTTGCTTGTGTTGGCAACAGTTTGCGCTTGTTGTGTTAAACTTTGAACTAAAATATTTCTATTTAAGTTCGGGTAGAGCTTTTGATCGACAAGTATTTTTTTATATCCGTCAAGATCCGCAAATGAAGAGTATAATCGTTCTGTGTCTTTTTTCTTTAAAAGATAGTCTTGCACCAAAGCATTAAAAAGCCTTGTGTCTTCAAGAGGAAGAGTTTGTTTTTGAAACATATTATATTTTTATTCCAAACGCAAGATCACCTGCATCGCCCAAGCCTGGTACTATATATGATTGTGCTGTTAATTCTTCGTCAATATCGCCGCACCAAATTGTACAGTCCTTTGGATTTAAATTCTTTTTAAGATGATTTAATCCTTGCTGACTAGCAACTGCTGAAACGATGTGTGTATGCTTTGGTTTACTGCGTGCTATCAACGAATTATAGGTAAGTAAAAGCGATGATCCGGATGCTAACATAGGATCGCACAGAATAAGTATTTTATTTTCAAGATTCGGCGATGCAAGATATTCTAAGGCCACATCAAATGTATTGTCTTTATGATGTCTACGATATGCGCCAATAAAAGCGTTCTCTGCTTTATCAAACATATTCAATATTCCAATGTGTAAAGGTAATCCTGCGCGTAAAATTGTTGCAATTACGGGTTGTTCTTTTAATACAGAAGTTTGTGCAGTACCAAGTGGCGTTTCTGTTTCTACAATTTGGTACTCAAGCGTTTTACTTATTTCATACGCCATTATCTCGCCCATGCGCTCTAAATTTCTTCTAAATCGCATACTGTCTTTTTGTTTATTCACGTCGCGTATCTCTGCTAAAAAATTTGAGAATATCGAATTGTTCTTTGCAATATGATTTACGTGTAGCATTCTTTTAGTTTTTAAGTTCTACATAAATATTTATTTCAGGCTGATAGGAGATCTTGTCAAGAACTTCCAATGGTTGCTTGTATTCTTTAAAATCGGGAGCCTCACACAGTAAACTATATTTACCTGGCGGTAAAATAATAATAAATCGCCCTGTTTGAGGATTTGGCACATAATTTCCAACGGTTTCACCCGAAGAGTTATTGGTTATAGTAAGGTAAGTGCTTTTGTAATCTACTTTTTGGGCAGTATCTTTCGGAAAAACATTACCAATAAAAACGCTATGCTCTATTTCAATTGAATTAAATGTTACTCTGTAAATATCAAAATCTCCTAAGCCTTCTCCTCTTAAAGACGCTACATATCCGTATCTGCCATTCTTTGAAATACGAAAATTAAGGTCGTCGTATGATGAATTAACAGGATAGCCAATGTTCAAAGGTTTGCCAAATATTTTTGTTTCTTCATCAAAGCTTGCTTTAAAAATATCATATCCACCTATACTACTATGGCCTTTACTGCTAAAGTAAAATGTTTTACCATCAGGCGATAGATTTGGAAAATCCTCATCGTATTTTGTGTTTATCTCAGGCCCCATGTTCATGGCTTTACTCCATTTGCCTGTTGGAAGTTTGTTGCACGAATAAAGATCGGTTCCGCCAAACCCATCGGTTTTGTAACTTGCAAAATAAATAGTAGAGGCGTCATTATTTATACAAGCGGAGATCACTTCACCGGTTTCGTTTATCACGTCGGGCAAAGCTTCCAATTTACTATACATTCCCAGGGGACTTGTTCTGCTTAAATAGATCTTTCCCTCGCCTTTTATATTGGTTTTATATACTACTAAGATGTCGCCGGTGGCATTCATACCTATTACTTCTTCGCCACTGTTTGCTTCGCTAATGGGCTTGCCAATGAGCTCGCTTTCCACATAATCGCCTTTTACAACTTTGGAAATGTATATGGAGTTTGCATATTGGCCATTATAAAGCTTAGGTGCATTAGCGCTGCAAGAACGCTTACTGTTATACACCATAAAACTTTCGTTTTCGGTTACAAAAGGATAGTAATCGGCAAAACCGGAATTGATATTTTTACCAAGATTTTGAAAGGAAACATCAATAGGGTATTTTGTTACTTCTTTTCCGTTGATGCAGTGTTGAATTTCTAATTCTACTTCCTTTAAAAGAGGATCATCTTTTTTAGCTTTTGCCTTGTATTTTTCAAAGTAGTTAAGAGCATCATCAAATCGATTGGCGTATTGGTATGCTCGTCCTAATAAATATTCTGCTTTAGGATTAGGGTTTTCTGATCTTACAACAATTTCAAGGTAAGGAACCGCTTTTGATTTTACACCGTTAGAATTCAAATAACAAACTCCCAGATTGTAGTTGTATCCAGGATTTTTTGGATCATCCGTTACTAACTGAAGATAATCGTCTAAAGCCTCTTCATAGTTTTCTACCTTGAACTTAGCCTCGGCTTTACCCACAAGTGCTTTTCTGTCTTTCGACTGAGCATTAACAAAACTTGAACTCAAAAGGCAAACAAAACTGAAAAGCAATAAACGCATCATAAAGTGGGGTGTATAATCTAACACCGAATTTACAAAAACAATTTAAAATCACATCTTAAATTATTTGAATATTTAATGGTAGGACAAATTAAAAAAACGTACATTTAACTGGTGACAGAAAGACGCCATAATTCAACCTTTATTATCATTTTAAGCCTGGTAAATGCTATTATCATTACCATTGCCATTCTTATCATTTCTTTCTTAAGGAGTTACCGAATAAGTGTAGATATGGCCCTTTTAAGCCTCTTTGTTTCTTTTATAGGTAGTTTTATGGTCATCTACTTTTATTATTACATGATCATTAATAAACGTATTCATACTTTATCTGAAAAGATAAGGGAAGCGTTCTTAAGCAAAGAGCTACCACTTAAACAAAACATGTTGGAAGAAGTGGATAGTATCTCACAATTGGATGATCGTGTGAAAATGCTCATCGATAAAAGAGAGATGGAGAAATCACAGTTTGAGAATTTAGATAGTTACCGAAAAGAATATTTGGGAAATGTTTCTCACGAATTGAAGACGCCGATTTTTAATATACAAGGGTATATTGATACATTGATCCATGGTGGAGTAAACGATCCGGAAATAAATATTGATTATTTGAAACGCGCGGAGAAAAGTGTTGACCGATTGATCAATATCATTGACGACCTTGAAACCATTACTCAGCTTGAGAGTGGTGATATGCATTTAGAGATGGAAAAATTTGATATCGCTTCTTTATGTAAGGATATTTATTTGCAACTGGAGTTAAATGCATCGAAGAAGAATATCTCCATGTTATTGTCTAAAAAATACGACAAACCTATTTATGTGAGCGCCGATAAATTCCGAATCAGACAAGTGTTAGTTAATTTGATCACGAATAGCATCAAATATGGTCTTGAGAATGGTAAGATAATTGTAAATATAAGTAAATATGAAAATGATGTGATCGTTGAGGTATCGGATGATGGTGTTGGTATTGAAGAAAAGCATTTGCCGCGATTATTCGAACGTTTTTATAGAATTGACAAAGGTCGTAGCCGCGAACAAGGCGGCACGGGATTGGGATTGGCTATTGTGAAACATATTTTAGAGGCTCATCATAAATCCATTACCGTTGAAAGTCAGGTGGGAAAGGGAACAAAATTCACCTTCTCATTAAAAGCAGTGGAGTGATCTAAAGAGCGAAGAAATTCCGTACCAGTTTTTCTATGGTGATATACGTATTTTTCAAAACAACACTTTTTACTTCGTCAATACTTAACCATCTTACTTCTTCAATATTTTCTTCGGTTTGTGGTACCAGTTCTTTTGTGCTGCTGGTTTCCATGTGAAACCAATAAGAAACTTTAATAGCAAATCCGATTTTGTATTCGTAAATGTGATAGGTGTTGGGCAATTGTTTTAAAATACTTAACCCGGTTACAGCGCATTCCTCTTCACATTCTCTTACAGCGGCTTGTTTAATCGTTTCGCCTTTATCTAACTTCCCCTTTGGTAGATCCCATTTTCCTAAACGTTTTATGAAAAGATATTTGTCCTTATTTTGTATCAATCCACCAGCGGCTTCAATATAATAAAAATGCTTTTTTAGCTCTTCAAAAACTTCACTTACACTATTTGTTTGAATAAACAAATTGTTTTTATTACCCGGCTTTAAAAGATCTTTGATCGCAACTTTTAACGTTTCCGAATTTCCGTTTTCGTACTTCACAATAACCTGATTTTGCGTAGCTTCCTCTATATCTGAACCAACAGAAATTTTTTTGTCATCGTAATAAATGTGTTTGTTCATAAGTTGATATTTTAAGTTTGGGCTATATATTTAAATTTGTTTTATGACCTCATTTGACGAAACATCTTATAAAGTTGCTGAATTTTTACTTCAAATAAAAGCAATTAAATTACAACCCGAAAATCCATTTACATGGGCTAGTGGATGGAAGTCTCCAATTTATTGCGATAACCGAAAAACCCTTTCGTACCCTGCCATTCGCACTTATATACGTCAAGAATTTGTAAATGCAATTAATAGAGATTATGCCAAGCCTGATGTAATTGCTGGTGTTGCCACAGGTGGAATTGCCCAAGGTGCTTTAATTGCTCAGGAAATGGGTTTGCCTTTTGTATATGTGCGCAGTGAAGCAAAAAAACACGGAATGACCAATATGATAGAGGGTGATGTGGAAAAAGGACAAAGAGTTGTGGTGATCGAGGATCTTATTAGCACCGGCGGAAGTAGTTTAAAAGCTGTTGAAGCGCTTCGCGAAAAAGGGTGTGTAGTTAAAGGCATGGCAGCAATTTTTACATATGGATTTGACATTGCCGAAAAAGCATTTCAAAAGGCTGATTGTAAAGTGATCACATTAACTAATTACAATACCCTTATTAATGTTGCTCTTGATAAAGGGTATATAAACGAAAAGGATGTAGAAAGTTTATCGGCTTGGAGAAGTGGTCCTGATGCATGGAAGCAATCATCTATTCTAAAGTAAAATTAGATACACTATCTAAAAAATGGCACACTTTTCAATTCCTAGTCCTGAAGCTAAAGCAGTTTCAACCAACAAATATCTGTACGAATTTCTAAACAACTTTGCCAACTTCAAAAGCATTTTGCCTGAAGATAGAACAGAGAATTTTTCTTTTGATGAGAACTCGTGTTCGTTCAACATAAAGGGAATTGCACCACTAAAGATCGTATTCGCCGAAAGAATACCATATTCAAAGATCAAGTACAACAGCGAAGGATTGAAACGATTTGATTTTTTTTTGGAAGTAAATTTTAAAGGAAAAGAAGATGAAGTAGGGGAATGCAGCGTAGAATTATCAGGCGATATGAATCCCTTTATTTTAAAAATGGCCGAAGCTCCTTTAAAAGCTTTGGTAAATTCAATGAATCAAAAATTAAGCGAATTAAAATTATAACGCCATGCAAATAAACGCCGCCATACAGTTACTGCCTTTTGGAAATGATAAAGAAAAGTACAGAATCATTGACAATGCTATAGCTCTTATTCAAAAAAGTGGTTTAAAGTATAAGGTTTGTCCATTTGAAACAGTAGTTGAAGGCCAACCAAAAGAGGTGTATGCTTTAATTGAAAGTATTCGCGAACAAAGTCTTAAGCATTGTACCGATCTTTTATTAAACGTCAAGTTTCATGCTGCTACCCGCGATCTAGCTTTTGAAGAAAAGTTGGAGAAGTATTAAAAATTAAGGTTTGCAGCGCGGACATTTTTTACGCTTATATTTTCCTAGCTCGGCTGGTTTCTTAATGTTTTTTATCGCTTCCGAACATTTATTCATTCCCATGCAACTGCTACGTTTGTGATAATATTTATCCTTACTGCTTGTGCACAAATAAACATTTATTTCTTTTGGGATCGCTTTCTTTACAGGTGTTTTTTTTACAGGAGCCTTGGTGGTTGTTTTAGGCTTTGTTTGAGCCTGATATGTATTGGTAAAAGCAAGTATTGCTAATAGCACCAATGTTATTTTTAATATCGAACGCATACAATAAATGTATATAAAAATTTATTTAAAACAAAGAGTTTACCAACCAGTAACCAATAAATTTCGGGCACCTTTTATGCCACACTTGTGCTTGCTTTGGTAAGCAAGAGCGGCGCGGCTTCTGCAACTTTCGGCGTTTTCGCCGTTTATAAAGCCTGTAATGGCATCGTGCACTGTATAGGCTTCGGGGCACATTAATCCTGTTGTCCAAACCAACGGATATGCTTTGGTTTGTTCTAAATATGGTGCAAAATAATGTTTGCTTACACAAGCCAAAATAATGCAATCTCTTTTTTTATTGTCAAGGTTTGAGAATGAGATTTTTAGATCAAAATCCATCAAGCCATCATGGCCAATATAGGAAACGAGTTTTGAATGCCCCGCAATTCCAATTATTTTATTTTGAATATGAATGGTGTCTTTCAGTTTTCCTGCGCAAGCATTAAAAAAATCAATGGTACATTGCTTAATGAATTTTCCATTATAAGCATCCGCCACTAAATAATAATTTTTTGAAACGTGTTTAAATACAATGCGTTCTAACTTTAACGAATCAATTTTATGAGTGCGAAGTAATTTCCATTCTTTACTTTTTTTAAAATAGGTGCGAACACCATAACCGCACCCCCAATAGAGATTATTATTAGGATCTTGCCCATTACCAATTTTAGGTGGAACAGGTACAATGCCTTGATATTTATTATCGCAGAGCGCAACAAAAATGTGGATAGTTTTGCTGGCGCTATCAATTACTTCTTTATTTTTTGAGGAAAATTCAAATTCCTTTTCTGGCTTACTCACAAAAAAGTTAAAGCTCAATAGAAAAAGAAATAATGGACTAAGTGTATAGTAGTTTTTATTCAATGGCCTTTATTAAAGGAATAACGAGATCCTATAATTAAAGTTACAAAAAATGAAGGTAAATAGAAAGTTAGCTTTTGTTAATTACCTATAAAGAAAAAACGAAAAAATGGAAAGAAATAGTCCTGTTAAAAGAAGCCGAATGCAAATTCGGTTATACTTATCTTCAGGATTCAGTTTTTTAGCATAAAGCCAAAGTAAAAAGCCAATCAAGCCAATGGGATAAGCGATGATCAAATTACCTAAATAGGTCCAAACCCAACCAAAGGCCAAGAACCAAATGCCACAAGCAAGTGAAATGATATAAAGAACGCGAGCTTTTTTTTCTGAATTCATTTTTTAAACTGTAGGTCTTTTACTTTTATTGTTTTACTTCTTAGCAAATCTTTCATCCGTTAAAGTCAATAAAAAATTTTCAAGATCTTTCTTTTCTTCTTGTGTTAAACCAAGCGGTTTATTCAGTAATGAATCACGGTTAATGCTGTTCTTAACGAACTTATCAGGTTCGTTATAATATTCGATCACTTCCACCAATGTTTTATGCATTCCATTATGCATGTAAGGCGCTGTCATAGCAATGTTTCTTAAGCCAGGTACTTTGAATTTTCCAAGGTCGCTTGCTTTTCCTGTTACTTCAAAACGTCCTTTATCGGTAAGGTCTTTTCCATTATATAAACCTAAGCTTTTAAATTGGTCGTTACCTGTAAAATCAATTCCAAAATGACAATCAAAACATTTTCCTTTACCATTAAAAACATCTAAACCTCTTTTTGCACTTGCACTAATAGCAGTACTGTCATCTTCTCTCATAAATTTATCAAAGGGCGATTTGCTGGTTTCAAGAGTGCTTTGAAAATCTGAAAGAGCCTTTGCAATAAGTTCCTTGCTTGGTTTTTTGCCAAACACATTTATAAAAGAGTTATAGTAATAAGGATTTGCTCTCAATCGTTTTACGGCAATACTTAAAGGAAGATCCATTTCTACCGGATTTTCAATAGGCCCCAAAGCTTGTTCCTCTAAGGTTTCGGCACGCCCATCCCAAAAATAGAAGTTGCGATTAGTCATGTTCATGCAGGATGGCGTATTCCGCCCACCCATGCGGTTAAAAACGCCTTTACTAGTAGGCGTAATATCGGCAAACGCATGCTCCGGCCTATGGCAGCTGGCACAGCTAATAGTGCTATCGCGCGATAAAATAGGGTCAAAAAACAGTTTCTCTCCTAGCTGCGCCTCGGTAGTAGCAAGGTTTTGAGGCGTTTTTTGACAAGAAATAACAGCTACCAAAATAATGCTAAAAGGTAAAAAGTGTTTAGTGATTGGCATGATTTTTTGAGTAAAAAATAGATATATTTATGCTTCACAAATGTATGGAAAATAATAGTCACGAAGAAATTCAACAAAGTCCCCCGGTAACCAAATTGCCCTTCAATAATTTGTTCTTGAATGCCGGTTTTGTCGACGGACAAAATAAATTTTGGATGTATGTGATGGGAATCACTGCAACTATAGGCGGCTATTTTTTAATGCAGTTCGTTACTATTCTTCCACTTGTAGCAAGAGCAATTGATAAAGGTGTTACCACAACTGAATTAATAAATAACCAGCATATCATTTTTGATTCTAATCGTCTTGAGATCGATAAAAACTGGATCCTCTTGGCGCAATTTGGTTTATTTGTTGGCGCTTTTGCTATGTTCTACATGGTTATTAAGTACATTCATCGGAAACAATTTTTGTCGGTTGTTACAGGTTACGATAAATTCAGATACAAACATTTCTTTTTTGCATTCGGAATTTGGGCGGCTATATTAATTTTTACTGTTCTTGTAACTTATTTTACATCTTCTACAAATGATCTTGTTGTTCAATTCGATCTGCCGCGTTTTCTTGTGCTTTTTTTTATATGTATTATTTTTTTGCCCATTCAAACTTTGTGCGAGGAGGTAATTTTTAGATCATATTTAATTCAAGGCTTTTCTCAGGTTTGTAAAAATGGAATAATGCCGGTGGTTATTACTTCGGTAATGTTTGGCTTGGCCCATATGTCAAATCCCGAAACACGAGCTTTTGGAATGGGCATCATGCTTTCCTATTACATTATTTTTGCTTTCTTTTTAGGTGCAATTACTTTGTTAAATGAAGGATTAGAATTGGCTTTTGGAATTCATCTCGCTAATAATTTCATCTCCGCACTTACCGTTACATCGCAAACCGCTGTATTAAAAACCGACGCTATTTTTTACGCAAAGTCTGAAGATGCCGGGGCCGAATTAGTTATCGCATTTTGTGCAATAATTGTAGTATTTGTTGTATTTTGGTTCAAATTCAAATGGAAGAACTTTTCACTCCTTATTAAATAATCACTATGCGCATTAAAAACTCATGTAAATTTCTTTTAGGCATCTTCCTTGTATTTGCAAATGTTGGTATAGCGCAAAACGACTATCTGTATAAGATCGATCTTAATAAAGTGGTCGACGATAAACTCATGGTTGAGCTTACCCCTCCAAAAACAGATAAAGAGGAGATTCGTTTTTGCTTTCCTGCCATGGTGCCCGGTACTTACGAGGTTTATAATTTTGGGCGTTTTATTTCCGACTTAAAAGTTACCGGAAAGAATGGCCAAAAAATAAAAATTGTTAAGCAAAGTGATAATGTATATGTATTGAGTCCGGCAAAAGAAATTGCAACCATTACCTACATAGTAGAAGATACCTGGGATACTAAAATAAAAGAGAAAGTTGTTTTTGAACCTGGCGGAACCAATATTGAAGAAGGAAAAAATTTCAGCATTAATACACATGGCTTCTTTGGTTTTTACGAAGGTATGATGGATCGTAATTTTGTATTAGAATTTTCTAAACCTTTAGGTTTCTATCCGGCAACAGGTTTAAGTAATGTTACAGTTGGGAATGAAAAAGATGTGATCTCTGTAATGGATTATCATGATCTGGTAGATTCACCTATTATGTATTGCATACCTGATACAACTAGTATTACAGTATCCAACACAAAAGTACTTGTAGCCATATACTCACCTAACAAAAAAGTAAGTTCGGCATACATCGCAAAAACCATTCAAGAGATGTTATATGCGCAGCGCGATTACTTAGGAGGAGAATTGCCCGTAGATAAATACGCTTTCCTTATTTATTTTATCGATCGGCCAACATTATCCGGCTCACACGGCGCATTGGAGCATTCGTATTCTTCATTTTATGTAATGCCCGAAATGGACAGTATTTATTTGGATCAACAGATCCGCGATGTGGCCGCACATGAATTCTTTCACATTGTAACGCCTTTGAATATTCATGCCAACGAGATTGGAAATTTTGATTATATAAATCCAAAAATGAGTGAACATTTGTGGTTGTATGAAGGAATGACCGAATACGCTGCGCATCATGCTCAGGTAAAAGCAGGATTAATTGACGTAGATGAATTTTTAAAAACCATGATGGGGAAGTACGAAAACAGTACAAATGATTTTAATGATACAATGAGTTTTACTTTTATGAGTAAAAATGTACTTAACGAAAAGATACATCCACAGTATAATAATGTTTACGAAAAGGGAGCTTTAATAGGAATGTGTTTGGATATTTATTTACGTTATTATAGTGATGGTAAATACGGAACACAAAACCTTATGAAAGATCTTGCCAAAAAATACGGTAAGAAAAAATCATTCAACGACGAAGATCTATTTGCTGAAATAGAAAAACTAACATATCCCGAAATTGGCGCATTTTTAAGGAAGCATGTGAGCGGAAAAGAGCCTTTACCTATAAAGGATGTGTTTGATAAAGCAGGATTGGAATTTGAAAAGGAAAAAACGTATCAAAACTTTTCGCTAGGAGGATTTGATGTTGGATTTAACGACGAAACCAAGCGCTTGATCATTGTAGATATAGCCAATATGGATTCGTTTGGAAAGGCCATGAATTATAAAATTGGCGACGAGATTTTGAGTTTGAATGGAACAATAATAAGTATAGAGAATATAAAAACGGTTTTTGGTCAGTTTTTCGAGACAGTAAAAGAAGGTGATCTTGTTAAGCTGGAAGTAATGAGACCTAAACGCAAAAAGAAGCTAAAGAAAACAGAATTAAAGGCAACAGCGCGTAAGGTTGAGCAAAAAGAATTCAATATCATCAGCGTTAAAAAACCAATGTCGGATAAAGAAAAAGTAACTTTTAAAGGTTGGTTGGATTATAATTTTAAGTAGACTTTATGGGCAGTTTTAAATATATCTTCGCGATAACTTTTGGTTTATGTGGTTTGTTAGGATTTTCACAAAGCTCACTTCCTCCGGGCGAGTACACTAGCAAAAGTAAAAGCGCCATCAAACATTTTGAGGAGGGATTGAAATATTACCAAGCTCGCAATGTTGCTGAGGCAGAAAAGGAATTATTAAAGGCTATAAAAGACGATGATAGTTTTATTGAAGCTCATGGTGCTTTTGCCCAACTCAAAAGAGAAAAAATGGAATTGGAGCAAGCCGAGATCCATTATAAAAAAGCAATTGACATTAATCCAAAATTTAAGGCGCGTACATTTTATGATTACGGAGAAGTTTTATTTTTAGAAGCAAAGTATGATCTAGCCAAAACAACTTTAGAAACGTATTTGAAATTTGAGCGCATCAATCCAAATACAAAGGAGGAAGCGGAGTTTATTTTAATGCATGCTAAGTTTGCTGCCGAAGCAATTAAAAAGCCAAAACCGTTTACCCCAATTAATATTGGCCCCGGAATAAATACTGAGAACAACGAATATTTTCCGGCTATAACCGGAGATGGTAAGCAATTTTTGTTTACGCGCGGTATTCCCGATCCACAACAACCGGGTTACGAAAATGAAGACTTTTATACAAGTACGTTTATTGATAAAGCGTGGCAAACCGCGTATCCAATTGTAGCCATTAATAGCATAGGTAATGAAGGCGCTCCAACATTATCGGCCGATGGAAATATAATGTTCTTTGCTTCATGCAGTAATGAATACGGAGATTACGGTGCAGAAGGCCGCAAAGGATTTGGAAGTTGTGATATTTTTTACGCACAAAAAGTAAATGGCAAATGGACCAAACCTCGAAATGCTGGCCCTGCTGTTAATACCGCCAATTGGGAAACGCAACCAAGCTTTAGTAGCGATGGAAAAACGTTATATTTTGTTCGTGGATTATTATCGCGTGGAAATGTAAAGCAACAAGATATTTATATGAGCGTTATAGGCGACGATGGAAAATTTAGTAATCCCGTGAAGTTAAATGCCAATGTAAATACAGCTTACAAAGAGGAATCTGTTTTTATTCATCCCGATAATCAAACCTTATATTTCAGTAGCGAAGGACATCCAGGTTTTGGACGATTAGATATTTTTATTAGTCGACGACAACCTGATGGCGAATGGGGCCCCGCAGTTAATTTGGGTTATCCAATAAATTCTATTGAAGATGATAATAGTTTATTGGTGGGGCCTGATGGTAATATTGCTTATTTCTCAAGTGCGCGTAAAGGAGGATTTGGTGGGTTGGATGTGTATCAATTTGAATTGCCTAAGGATGTTAAGCCCGAGAAGATTACATTTACCAAAGGAAAAATTTATAATGCTAAAACAAAAGAAGCACTCGAGGCTAATTTTGAATTGGTTGATCTTGCTAATGGAACAACCATTACACAATCGTTTAGTGATGCAAGCGGGCAATTTTTTATAACACTCACCGCTAATAAAAATTATATGGTGAATGTAAATAAGCCCGGCTTTTTGTTTTACAGCGATAATTTTGCACTCAAAGGAAAAGAAACAGATTTTGCAAAGCCATATTTGCTCGAAATTCCTTTGGAGCCAATTGATACAGGCAGAACAGTAGAATTAAAAAATATTTTCTTTGATGTAAATAAATGGGACTTAAAACCCGAGAGTAAAGCAGAGTTAGAAAAATTGGCGGCATTTTTGGCAAAAAATCCAACCTTAAAAATTGAATTGGGTGGGCACACCGATAATAGTGGTGATAAAAAATTTAATGAGTTGCTTTCTACCAATCGCGCAAAGGCGGTTTATGATTACGTGATCGCCAACGGTAAAATAGCTGCGGCACGTTTGTCGTATAAAGGTTATGCCGATAAGCGTCCAAAAGTTCCTAACGATTCTCCTGACAACAAAGCTAAGAATAGAAGAACAGAGTTTAAGGTTACTTCTAAATAGATCAAGCAGGGTTTATAAGCGTAATCCTACTATGCAAACGTCCATCGATTAGAGACGAAGCACGGCTTGTTTAAATCGTGACTTTGTAAATCATAGGAGAAAACCTATGATGCAAACGTCATCGACTTGTTCCAATCTTCCTTTCCATTCATTAAAACGACTTTGAAGTAAGGTCGCTTGCTCGTTAAATACTAATTGATGTATGCTTAAAAGATGATCGTTCAATTGCTTGTACTTATATTTTTTACCTTTTTCGCCACCAAACTGATCAGCATATCCATCAGTGTACAGGTAAATACGATCTCCGTTATTTGAATTTAAGGTGTATAATTTAAAACTTTCAAGATTTTCTCCTATACCTACAGGCATACGGTCGTATGGTAACTCTAATAACGTATTGTTTTGAATTATCACCATTTGATTATTTGCAGCAGCATAAGAAATTTTTGTACTAGAGCCCGATCCGTCGATGCATACCAAAATACCGTCAAATCCGTCTCGTTGGCCCTCTTTGCTTATATTATCTATTAAACGCTTTCTCACAAAATTAAGAACTTCGTTAGGCCTCTCAATGTTCTTTTCATTAATGGCCTCACTTAAAAATCCAATATTCAACAAGCTCATAAAAGCACCGGGAACACCATGGCCGGTTGAATCGCAAACGGCAATGTAGAATTTGCTTCCTTTTTTAGTGGCCCAATAAAAGTCACCACTTACAATATCTTTTGGATTAAAATAAACAAAATGCTGTGCAAGGTTTCCCTTTAACAGGTCTTCATGCGCCAAAAGTGTATACTGTATCCTTTTGGCATAATTTATAGAGTCAACGATCTCTTTTTGTTTTTCTTCAACCAAATGTTTTTGCTCACTAATAATGTACTTTTGTTTTTGCGTTATTTTGAATCGGTTGTACATAAAGGCCGCAAAAATAACTACAAGGGCTAATCCTCCAAATAAAGCATACTGCTGATTTCTTTTGGCTTCTATCTCGGTTTTTTGCTTTGCAAGTTCAATATTCTTGATCTTTGATTCTTTTGCGTATGCTACACTATCTGCGGTAGCTAGTTTATCGAATTGGTATTGAAGTTGCGATCTAATCGCTGCTTTACGTGTGTTTGCGTTATTTAAACTATCCCGCAATTTTACATACAATTGAAAACTTTCTAACGCTTCTTTGTATTTACCCATCTCTTTGTAAATAATGCTTAATAGCTTTGCGGAATTTTGGATATTAATTGGATAACCTATTTTTAAACTTAATTTTTCTCCTCTTAAGGCATAATTTAATGCTAGCGGATAATTCTTCTTTCTTAGATAAACATACCCAAAGTTGATAAGTGAGTTTGCTGTGGAGGATTCGTCTTTTATTTCTTCCGAAAGCGCAAGACTTTCTTCGAAATACTTTATAGAATTGACTATGTCGCCTAATGACTGCAATGTTAGTCCAATATTGTATAGCAAAATGGATTGTTGTTTTTTATTCTCAAGTTTTGCTTCAAGAACAAGACTTTGGTTATATTTATCAAGCGCCATTTTATAATTTCCGCTATTGTAGTAAGATAAGGCAATAGCATTAAGTGAGGACGCAAGACCAGGCTGGTCGTTTATTTCTTTATAGAGCGCATAGCTTTTTTCGCTGTATTCTAAGTTTTTTAGAGTTTCTCCTTGCAATCCATAAATGTGACCCAAATGCTGAAGCGTTTGAGCAAGCGCTTTTTTATCGGCGAGCGCTTCATTTATCTTTAAGCATCGCTTGTAAACTTCAATGGCGTTAAGAATCTGCCCAAGATTTGTATAGATTACGCCTAAATTATTTAATGAATTTGCGGCGCCTTGTTTATCATCGATCTCTTCCTGAATTTGGAGCCCTTTTTTAAAATACTCAACGGCCCTTGGTCCATTATTTTTCTGAAGAGCTAAATATCCTACATTGTTAAGTGAGGCTGCGTAATGTTTTTTATATACTACAAAATCAGGATGATTTTTGATGATTTTAGTTAGATTGTTTTGGCAAATTATCCCTAATTCTTCATTGTATTTAGGCCAAATATTATCATCACTTTCTGCATCTATTAAGTTACTTAAAACACTACACTTTACAATGTCATGTTTAGTGGTCATTAATACCTTTTTAAGAGAATCCATGTTTTGCGAATAGTTAAATTGGGTGCTCATAACGAGCGCCAAAATCAGTCCTATTTTCTTCAAAGATCTCATTGTATGCGTGAAGGTACGAAAGGTTTATATCATTAAATAATAGCTAAATAGTAAGGCTTGCTAGTATTTATACTAATTTTGATAGGGTAAACCCATTTTAATACGACATATACCAATAAACCCAATTATGAAGAAATTACTCCTGTTATCAGCTTTAATGTTATCTTTAGTATCTCAAGCGCAAAACTCATTTTATAAAGGCGCTATTGTGGCCGATGTAAGAACCGGCTTTGAGATCTATAATACTACTTTAAAAAGTACTACCACCAACGGAAGCGTTTCCAGAGATACGGTTGATACCGGCAAATCAGCAGATACACATTTTGGTTTTGGGGCTGAGTATGGTTTGAATAAATACTTCGGAGTGGGTTTTTCAGTGAATAAACATAAGTTCATTAGTGAGAAAGATTCTGTAACCGGCGAAAAACCCGATACGCGATCTGCCGACATAAATTTGGTTGTGAATTTCCATGCCGTGTCGAGCAAAAAATTTGATCTTGTGTTAGGAACGGAATTTGGAGTTTCGAATTTCCATTTTGGTACAAATGATAAAGTAAATACTGTATTAACCGGAAAAGGTATATACGCTTCCTTTTATGTGAACCCGAGAATTTATTTTGGCCCTGTTGGTATTAACTTCCGTTTGTTCACGCCAATGTTCTCTTATAAAAATGTAACCACCAATAATGCCGATTTCAATAAAAGTAATAAGATAAATCAACTAAAAGGTGCCGCTGCATGGGGTGTTAGTTTTGGAATTCAATATCGCTTTATGAAAGAGAGTGGAAGTGCTTTAACAGGAGCTTCTCGCTAAATCCATGATAGAACGCAGATAACGCTGATTTTTATGATCAGCGTTGATGAATCATAATTTATCATATGAGATCTGCGTTATCTGCGTTCAATCATTCGTTATTCCCCAAAACTCACCGCAATAATTTGAATTTTCCGCTCGCGTGCGGCAAACGGACTGTAAACCGAATTCTTTTTGTCTTTTAAATCGTCGCTCACTCTACTAATTGGTAATTCACCTATCTCTACATCTTCGTAAGTAATTTTTCCTCCGGCTTCGTTCTTATTATCTACATATTTTAAAAACATCCCGCCTTTATATTCGTTAAAATAATTTCGTAAACTGCTAATACGTCGTTTGGCGAGATTAACGTTATAATCTGTACTTGCAAGCGGACTGCAATAACCTTTCATAGTAATTTTTACTTTTTCATTCTTGGCTAAGACTTGTTCTAGCAGCATAGCAAATTTTTCTAGTTCATGCATTCCAACATCAACGCTATCGGCAAAAAAATCTTCAATGCGTTCTTGAGCGTTCAGTTTTTCTTCTTTTTCAAGATTAGAACTATACTCTTTTAAATAATCTGGTTTTAAAACAACATAATCTTCATAAGCTTTTTTATAATTCTTTTTTGTGGTAATGGCTTTTGTTTTAGCATCAGGTTCATCATTATGGAAATATAAAGTTAATGGCACCAATACTTTTAATTGCCCTTGGATTAATTTTACGGTATCAACAACTTGTGGTTTTGCTTTAGGCTCTAATTGATAACGGTAAATATCATTACAGCAATTGAGTTTGTGTTCAAAATAAGAACCAATGCGATTACTCGATAAATAAGCAAATGTTCCTTCTTTGTTTACCGAATGGTAAATGTCATTATAACTGCTGTTGATAGGATAACCTGCGTTTGTGGGCTCGCCAAACGTTCCTTTATCAAGCGAACTTGTAAAAATATCAAAGCCACCTAATCCTTTATGATACGTGCTGCTGAAATACAGTAATTTTTGATCGTTCACATACCAGGGGGTGATATCATCATCGGGCGAATTTACTTTTGATCCTGCATTGCGAGGTTTATCAAAACTTCCATCCAGTTTTTTGTACGAGTACCAAATGTCATATCCGCCGTTGCCACCACCGCGTGTACTCGTAAAAAATAAAAATGTACTGTCGTTAATGTTTGCATAACTTGGCATTGAACTGCTGGCGCCTTTTAAATTAATAGGTTCGCCCAATTTATTCATGGGCTGCCATTTGGTGCCAATAAATTTGCTTTCGTAAAGATCGCAGGTGTATTCAGTAGCGTTTTTGTTTTTACAGCGCGAAATGATCATTTGTGTATAATCATCATTAAAACAAATATTAGCATTATGAATGTAGGTGGCATTGATGTTGGTGTCCAATATTTTTACTTTTTGCCATTTTGCCATTTTGGTATCGCTGCTATAAATTTTATTGAGTAAAGGTTTTTCTTCTTCGTCGGCATATTTTTTGGGAATAACACGAAGCGAAGAAAAATACAACATACTATCTTTTTCAAAAGCGGCGTACTCGCTTACTTTACTATTGATAGCGGTATCTAAATGAACAATTTTGTAAGATACAGGATTGCTTATTAAAACCTGAGCAAGGTCGCAAGCTTCTGCCTGAATGCCGGCTTTGGTAACATAATACGAATATTTGGCAGCCTTTGCTTTGCGCGACTTTGAAAATTTAGCATACCACTTTTTTGCGTCCTTATAATTGCCTTTGTATTGAAGTATTTGTGCTTTCCAATAAAATGCTAACGGAAATTTTTTGCCGTTATCTACTGCAATTACTTTAGTGTACCAGTAAAAAGCAATGTCCAAATCAAAGTTTAAGCGGCTGGCATCGGCATAACCATAATTTACACTTACAACAGAACTATCGCGCGCAACAAGTTTACCGTAATATACTACGGCGCTATACCAATCTTTATCATTTAGCGCAGCTTCGGCTTGTATTTTAAGGGTTTTGTTGCTTTGCGAAACGGCAAAGGATGGAACTAATAACAAAATTAAAAGTGCGTATGTGATGCGAACTATTTTTATCATATCACATAAAAATAGGACAAGGTTTCTTTTTTAAAATGGTTTGGTATTTTTTAAAGAAGATGTGAATGATATACACTTCAAAAGCGCCTCGGGCATTTGTGGCGGCAGTGAATTTGCTATAATTAATATCGTAAGCAATGCCTGCTTGTAAATTTTTGTAAGTGTATCCGGCGCGTAAAATAAAGGCGTCAACTGCTCTGGCGCTTACGCCGCCCATTATAGCTTGATTAGCATCTTTATTTAAATAATATTTTAACGAAGCATGAGGAACCAATTCGTTGTATTTCCCTTGGCGATTATAAAGTAACTCTGCAACCAGATCAATTTTTTGAGTAACAGGCGTTACAAATTGCACATAGGTACTTGATTTTCTATCGAGTTTACTTACATCATTTCCTTGGTAAGAGATCTTTGGTGCGGTAAGATGTTGAACACTTGTGCCTAAAACAAAACGGTGCTTACGATTTAAAAGGTATTGAGCGGCAACACCAAAATTCAGATCCATAAAATTATCGTTGGTCCACTGAAACTGTTCTCCTGTAGGTGTGCTCTTATTATAATTTAAACCGTCGTATTGGTTATCAAAGGTCATTTTATCATAATCAAAACCAACTGAGCCATATCCAATATTTAGTCCACCCGAAATTAATAAGCTGCTATCTTCTTTCATCGAATGAATATAGCTTCCGCTTAAGTAAAGTTGCGTAGTATGGTAACGTGTATCGCCGGCTCTATCATTATTAAATACAACACCAATGCCAACCATGTCTTTTTTCCCCATCATTGGTTTAATGCGCGATTCGCCACTAAAACTAACTGTATTGTAGGCAACAGGAACCGCGCGCCATTGAGTACGGTAAATGCCACCCACGCGATAATCGCCATTAAAAAAACCGGTAAAGGCAGGGTTTAAATTAAGTAGCGAACCGTTGAATTGCGAAAAATGGATATCCTGTGCATTTGTAAAAATGCTTAAAGCTGTAAAAGCTATGATAAGGGCCTTTTTCAATTTGTCAGTACTATAACAAATATACAAAATTGAAATTTAAAATGAAAGTAAGGCTGGGAGTGCCACAGGGCGGAGGGTTGAATGTCTTTGGTTAAGCTAAAATCACTCCCGGTAAAAAGCAAGAACCTACGATGTCTCCTAGGTTTTGTAGTTCAACCCTTCAACACATAGCTCGTGCTTCTTCCGCCGGCTTTTTCTTTAACCAATATTTTTTTCTTTAAAAGATCTTGTATATCTCTTAGTGCGGTGTCGGTGGAGCATTTGGCTATTTTAGCCCATTTAGAAGTGTTTAATTTTCCTTCAAAGCCATTAAATAGTTTGTTTATCATTAAGCGTTGCCTTTCATTTACATTATCAGAAACATCGCTATCCCAAAATTTCGCTTTGTTGAGTATGCGTGTAAATGCTTTATCGGTTTCGTTGAGGGCTTTATCAAGGCATTGTAAGTACCAAACCAACCATTGGTTTATATCTAAATTACCCTTTTGTGTTTTCTCGAGCACTTCATAATATTGCTTTCGTTGCACGCGTATTTGAGCGCTCATGCTGTAAAAGCGCTGTTGTGTTCCATCGGAAGCAGTTAATAGCATATCGGCTAAGGCGCGCGCTATACGCCCATTACCATCATCAAAAGGATGTATAGTTACAAACCAAAAATGCGCAACGCCTGATCTTAAAACAGGATCTATGGTATGTTTGCCATTGAACCATTTTAAAAAAGAGTTCATTTCTTTGCTTAACACATCGGCATGGGGCGCTTCAAAGTGCACACGCTCTTTGCCCATTGGCCCCGATACTACTTGCATAGGGCCGTTATCATTATCGCGCCATTTACCAACTGCTATTTTATACATCCCGCTTCTTCCAGTAGGGAACAAAGCCGAGTGCCACCCAAATAAACGGTTTTTAGTTAATAGCTTATTATATTTTTGTGTTGCATCCAACATCATTTCCACAACCCCATCAATGTATCTGTCGGTTTTTACCAAGCCTGTTATATCCATTCCTAAACGTTTGGCTATAGAAGAACGCACTTGCTCAATGTTTAAAAACTCGCCTTCTATCTCGTTCGATTTTAAAACATCGGAGGTAAGTGTTTGCAATATGGTTTCATCTCTTAGGGCAAACCCTAAAAACTCCATGTACCCTTTTAAACGGCCTTGCTTATGCCTTACGGCTGAAAGTAAGGGTTGCAAAAGCGCGTTATCCCAGGTAAATTGTGGCCATTGCTTATTTTGATGGATATATCTTGGCATTTAATCTCCGCATTTATGCAGTAAATATACTGCCTATTCACCGCATTTCAAAATTTATTCACCGTATTTATGCGGTGAATAACTCTGCTATTCACCGCATCCCCAATCAAACTGCTACTGCCCACTGAAAAACTGCCCACTAAAAACTGTACCTACTTTTTCTCTTTAGCAATAACTATATAAACCGGAAAATGATCACTATACCCGGCCGTGTAGGAACTTCCGCTGTAGGTACGGAAGGGATATCCTTTAAAATTACCGTAATCGGATTTTAAAAAGGCTTTATTAAAAACGCGCACCGTATAATAATTCCAGCTCCTGTAATCATTAGGAATAAATGGTTTATTCAGTAAAATTTGATCGAATAAATTCCAACTGTCTTTCCATGCCAAAGTACCTATGCCGCTCTCAAATAATTTTTCCATTGGATTAAAGTAATCCCCGGCAACCGCTTCTTTTAGATCGCCGTATGTACCAATGTGTTTTTTTACACTCTCGTTGGTGGGATCATCATTAAGATCACCCATAATTGCAATTTTTGCTTCAGGATCGTTTTTGTAAATACTGTCAGCAATATGTCTCGCCATTTTTGCAGCATTAATTCTGCCCGGCCTACTTCTTAATTCGCTACCTCTCCGGCTTGGCCAATGATTAATTAAAAAACTCATGGCTTCTCCATTAAACAAGCCGCTCACTACCAATATATCCCTTGTTTTATAACCGGTATCCACTAATTGTACATGATACGATACGGATTTGATAACTGTAAAATATGTAGGATTATAAATAAATGATGGATCAACACCACGCGCATCGGGCCCCTCGATATGAACTACTTTATAGTTTCTTTTTTTAAGTCGCGGGTTTTTTACAAGATCTTCAACTACACTTTTGTTTTCTATTTCACACAAACCAATAATGGCAAGTCCATCAGGAGTTACATTGGTTGCCATCATGCTTATTACTTCCGCCAAACGATCTATCTTGGTCCAATAGCGTGGGCCTGTCCAAGCATTTGTTCCACTCGGCGTAAATTCTTCATCGTTCTTCCAAACATCATTTAATGTATCATATAAATTTTCTACATTCCAGAAACCAATGGCCGAAATAAAGTAGTTTTTATTCTTAGAAAGTTTTTGAGCGTTCATTAGAACACTACAAAATAAAAAGGTAAAGAAAAGAGATCTTACGTTCATGTTTTATGGAAAGTCTCAAAAATAATGAATTTAATTTAGGCAAGTGTTAAACGTAAATTATCTCTTTACTAATTTGATTTAAATCGTTTCTGTAAAGTTTTGTTAATAATTAGTTAATAATGGAGGTAGCATTTCTTTCTATATTTGTCTGTTCTCAAACGAAAGTGATCAACCTTGAGGATGCGCAGGTTCTCTGTTGCATACCGAAGCCGCTGGGAAAATAAATGTTTAGATAATTTTAGAAGAAACAATAAATCATAATGGTAAAGAAACTGGTAGCTGTTGTATGTATTCTTTTGTGCACAAATGCTTTGGCACAAAACGATTCTACGGATGTAAAAGAGAATACCGATTCCCTTTCAACAAAATTTAATATTCCCCTTTTTAGCACAAGCGGTGGTGATGTAGATAGCGATCTTGAACAACAAGACGTTTCTTCTTTATTAGCGTCAAGTCGCGATGTGTTTGCGCAGTTTGCCAGCTTCCAATTTGGCGTTGGTCGTTATCGTATGCGCGGTTATATGGCCGAAAATCAAATGATCATGGTGAATGGGGTTAACGTAAATAATTTAGAAACTGGTTTTAGTAGTTGGAGTAGTTGGGGAGGATTGAATGATGTTACACGTTTTGTAGAACAACGAATTGGTATTACGCCAAATCGTTTAGGTTTTTCAGGCGTTGGTGGTTATAGTAATATCGATTCAAAAGCTTCTTCGTTTCGAAAAGGCACACGCGTTTCTTACGGATACGGCAATCGCATTTTTGCACAACGTTTAATGGTTACACATTCAACAGGAATGATGCAAAATGGCTGGGCAATTACCTTGTCGGCTTCAACGCGTTATGGAAATGAGGTTTACATTCCGGGAACTTATTTTTTAGGAAGCGCTTTTTATGCCTCGGTTGATAAACGTATCAATGATAAGCACTCGCTTAGCTTTACAGGTTTTGGTGCGCCAATTCAACAGGGCAGAGCAGCGGCTACAACCTTAGAGGTTTATGACCTTGCAAATTCAAATTATTATAATTCACTATGGGGATATCAAAACGGAAAAGTAAGAAACTCTCAGGTAAGTTCATCAAAACGACCAATGCTGATGTTATCGCATTTATTTAAAGTAAGTACAGCCGAACAATTAAATACAACGGTGTTCTATAACTTTGGTAAAACAGGGTTTACAAGTTTAAATTGGAACGATGCCCCAAATCCTCGTCCTGATTATTACCGCTATTTGCCAAGTTATTATAATGACATGGGTGATACCGTTAATGGTAAAATTTGGGAGAATAAATGGGCAAATGAAACAAATACAACGGCCCAGCTTGATTGGGATCGAATGATCAACATGAATCGCGCCAATTTATACAACGATCCGGGAAAGGGTATTAGTACCGGCGAAACAAGAGCACGCTATATTTTAGAAAACAGAATTGAGAATCTTTCTAATCTTGGTTTTAATTCGGTTTACAGCAAACGCGCAGGCGAACTTTTTATTACACTTGGTTTAAATGCAAATATCCAAAAAACGCGTAAGTACAAGGAGCTTGAAGATCTTTTAGGCGCTACATTTTGGTTAGATGTAGATCAGTTTGCCGAAAATTTAGGCGTTGAAGAAAGCTTCGCTCAAAATAATATTGAAACGCCTAATAAACGTATTGAACAAGGTGAAAAATTTGGTTACGATTATTCTATTAATATAAATAGAACTGAATTTTGGGGTCAAGCCGAGTACACCTTTAGTAAAATGGATGTGTATGGTTCATTGTCTATTTCAAATAGCAGCATGTGGCGCGAGGGTTTTGTTGCAAATGGTAAATTTCCAACAACTAGTAAAGGCGAAAGCACTAAAATGAATTTTTTAAATTACGGCGTTAAAGGTGGAGCTGTTTTTAAAATTGACGGAAGAAACTTTATTACGGCAAACGGAGCGTTTTTAACTCGTGCTCCTGAAGCAAATAATATTTTTATTTCGCCACGCGTACGAAATGATATGGTGATTGGAGTTACCGACGAAAAGGTATTATCGGGTGATATTAGTTATATGGCTAAATATCCAACATTTAAATTCAGAGCTACCTATTATAACACTACCATAAGCGATCAAACATGGTTGCGTACGTTTTGGAGCGATGAGTTTAATAACAATGTGAATTACATTATGACTAACGTGGATCAAAACCACCAAGGTATTGAAATTGGCATTGAGAAAAATTTGTTTGTTTCACATACTATTCAAGGAGCATTTGGTATTGGGCAGTACCTTTATAAAGGCAAGCCTAGCGCGCAAGCTTGGCAGGATAATAATAACAAAAGTTTATTTACAGATAGGACCGTTTATTTGAATAATTATAGAACAGGCGTTAGTCCGCAATTAGTAACAGGTATTGGCTACCGTTACAATGCTAAAAAATTCTGGTTCGCCGGAATTACCTTTAATTATTTTGATCAGTTATATATCGATCCAAATCCGGATAGAAGAACGGCTGAGTCAATTGCAAAGTATGTTTCAACCGATCCTCAGGTGAGTTTGATCAATGAACAAGAGAAATTGCCAAGTTATTATACAATGAATTTTAATGCTGGAAAATCTTTTAGGATCAAAAAGAAATATTTCCTCAATTTTAATTTAAGTGTAAATAATTTACTGAATAATAGGAATATCATCACAGGAGGATTTGAAGCCTTACGTTGGGATTATTCAAACATCAGTAAATTCGACAGTAGGTATTTTTATATGACAGGTACCACATTTATGGCTACCGCTAATTTTAATTTTTAAGAAGCATGAAACATTTTTTTAGATATTTTATTTTGTACGTGTTGGTTACAGTAATTGCTAGCTGTAAAAAAGACGCTGCACAACCGCCTCTTACTAATATTATTGGTCATAAAGTGTATTCGGCAACCGAATTAAATGCTATTGCAACTTGCACAAATAGTTGCAGCAGGCGTTTTACGCAAGACGTTTATTTTATTGGTGTAGTTGTTGCCGATGAGCAAAGCGGTAATTTTTATAAAGAGATCTTTGTACGTGATAGATATAATACCGGTGGTATTCATTTGGATTTTACACAGCGCTCAAGCTTTTTTATTGGCGATTCGGTTCGCGTGAATTTAAAAGGCTTGGATGTGAATTTGAATGAAGACACCGACATATTAGAAATAGATTCTTTAGATTACGAAAAGTATGTAGTAAAATTTGCCAGCGGAGCAAAGCCTCAGCCACGTGTTTTAACTATAGCGCAATTGAATTCAAATCTTTCAACCTATTTAGGCGATCTGATACAATTAAGTAATGTTTCTTTTTTGCCTGCAGATGCTGGTCAGTATTGGTCTGACCCTATTGGACAAAATTCACTTAACAGAACTCTGGAAGATTGTGATGGTTCTCAATTATTAGTTCGTACTAGTAATTTCGCCAATTTCGCATTGGAAAAAACGCCTATAGGAAACGGAACTATTATTGGAATTGCAACAGCTTATCAAGGAACAGGTCAGTTAGCCATACGCAATACACCAGAAGTTAACATGAATGGTACTGGTTGCACAATTTATGTAAAGAAGGATTTTGAAGATAATTCTTTAACCAGTGGTGGTTGGACACAACAATCTGTTGTTAACGGTTCTATCTTATGGACAGCAAGTTCATTTGGTTCCGATAAATTTGGGAAGATCTCTGGATATCTCTCTGGAAATACAAATTCAGAAAACTGGCTAATATCACCGGTGGTTAATTTGGTTTCATCATCAACTCCGGTACTTACATTTAGAACTGCAGCAAAATTTTCGGGCGATCTTTTAGAAGTATGGGTATCTACAAATTATTCTTCCGGCGCACCTTCTACAGCAACGTGGATACAACTAACAGGTTTTGCACTATCGCCAAACAACCCCGGAACTTATGCTTGGACAGCATCGGGTAGTATTTCTTTAAACGCTTACAAAAATGCTAATACGCGTATTGCATTTAAGTATAAGAGTACCACTGTGGGTTCAACAACCTATGAGGTAGATGATGTATTAATAAAGGAGAATTAAGAAAATGAAAAATATACTTTTAGGTTTTGTAATTGTTTTTGCGGCGTTAATGCTAAATGTTTCGTGCAAAAAGAAATTTGAGCTTCCTCCTGTAAAGGATACGCCTGCGGTTAGCGGATATATAAAAATAGATTCCATTTTTAAACGCTATGTAAATTATTATTTACTTTCAAGTACTTCTTTAACCAAGCTTTACAAATTCTCAGGAGATCTTAACTTAGAATGCACAGTAACTGCCGATGAAAGAAGCGGTAATATTTACAAAACGGTTTTTGTTGAAGATGGAACTGGGGCTTTACAAGTTAAATTATTAAACGCTGGTGGCTTAGCTGTTGGCGATAAGATCCGTATAAATTTAAATGGAGTAATATTAAATGATTATGGTGATATGATCCAACTGGATTCTGTAGATATTGAAAAACGCGTGGTAAAGTTGAGTTCCGGAAATCCTGTTACGCCAACAAAAGTCACATTTAATCAATTAATGGCCATGAATGCGTATGGACACAGCAATTTTCAATCGCGCTTAGTGGTAATTGATTCGGTAGAGTTTGTTGCAGGTGATAAAAGTCAAACTTTTGCCGATGCTATTGGTAAAAACAGTGTTGATAGGTATTTATTAAACTCGGTGGGAGATCAGGTGGTGGTTAGATCTTCAGGCTTTTCTAATTTTGCCAGCGCTTTAATTCCTTGTGGAAAAGGTACAATGACATTAATTGCAGGACAGTATAATAGTGATGTGCAATTAACTATTCGCGATTTTAGTGAGGTAAAATTATTAAGTGGAGGATGTCCCTTGTTGTTAAGTACATTTAATGATGGTAATATTTTTAAAGGTGACTGGATCAATTACAATGCAGCTGGAACTATCAATTGGAAATCGGGAAGTTATAACGGACAAAGTTACGCAGAGATAAGTAACTACTCAGGAGGAAATAATATACCTTGCGAAACGTGGTTCATATCTCCGGCAATGAATATTTCTGGCGCGCCAAGTCCTAGATTGTCGTTTCAAACGGCATTTAATTTTACGGGACCGACTTTAGAAGTTTTTGTATCAACAAACTATTCTTCGGGTAATCCAAATGCAGCAACTTGGGTTAATTTGAATCCAACCTTGTCGGGTGGCAGTTGGAATTGGGTAAGTAGTGGAAGTATTTCACTAAGCGCTTATAAAACGACTAATACACGCATTGCTTTCAAGTACAGCGGAACATCTACCTCAGGCTCAACCTGGGAGCTAGATGATGTAGCGGTATTTGGTGAATAGCGTTCAAGATCTCCTCTTGCGAAAATTGCATCCGAGAACTCTGTTAAGAAAGATTTTTTAACTTCGTAGGATCGAAGATCAAAAAGCAAATATTCTTTCTATTCTTAAAAAGTATTGGGGCCACAATGAATTTCGTCCGTTTCAGGAGGAGATCATTCTTTCGGCGCTTAACGGAATAGATACGCTTGCACTTTTGCCAACCGGTGGAGGAAAATCCATTTGTTTTCAATTACCGGGTTTGGCTTTAGGAGGAACCACATTAGTTATTTCTCCTTTGGTGGCTTTAATGAACGATCAGGTAGATAATTTAAAACAGCGAGGAATTTCGGCAGTGGCAATCACAGCCGCTATGAATTATAAGCAAATACAGATTTCATTAAATAATGCCTCGATGGGGCATGTGCAATTTTTATACATATCGCCCGAGCGTTTGCAAAATGAAGATTTTAGAAAACAATTAAGTTATTTGCCAATTACATTGATCGCTGTTGACGAAGCACATTGCATTTCGCAATGGGGTTACGATTTTAGACCGAGCTATATGAAAATAGCGGAAGTACGCGAGTATTTCGATAAGGTTGCAATTATTGCTGTAACAGCCAGTGCTACAAAGGAAGTTATAAAAGATATTCAAACGCGATTAGAATTTAAGGATCAAAATGTTTTTCATCAATCGTTCTTACGTTCTAATTTGCGATATGTGGTGCAGTTGGAAGAAAACAAATTAGAGCGTTTACTTAGGCTTGTGCAAAATATTGGAGGCTCAGGAATTGTGTATGTTCGTAATAGAAGAAAGACGGAAGAAGTAAGTAAATTATTACAGCAAAAGAATTTTACTTCAAAAGCATATCATGCCGGATTGAAATATGATGATAGGCAGGGCATTCAAGATGATTGGATAAATAATAGAATTCAAATAATTTGTGCCACTAACGCGTTTGGAATGGGAATTGATAAACCTGATGTGCGTTTTGTTGTGCATTTAGATCTTACAGATAGTATTGAAGCCTATTTTCAGGAAGCGGGTAGGGCAGGGCGAAATGGAAAAACTGCGTACTCTGCTATATTTTTTAATAAACGCGATGAACAACGGTTGCTGGATAATTTTGAATACGCTTTTCCAACACTCGAGCAAATAAAGCAAACCTACCAAGCTCTTGGAAATTATTTTCAAATTGCTATTGGCGCAGGCGAGGGCACAACCGTTGATCTGGACATAGAATTATTATGCAAGAGTTATAACTTGCATCCAATTATTGTTTACAACAGTATAAAATTTTTGGAGAAACAAAATTACCTCTCTTTATTTGATGCAGGTTTTGAGCCCTCAAAAATAATGGTATTAAGTAATAAAGAAAATTTGTACGAGTACCAGATCAAAAATCCATCTTATGAACCATTAATAAAAACGCTGTTGCGTAATTATGGAGGTTTGTTTGAAAATTATGTTTTTGTAAGCGAAAAAGACCTTGTGTATAAAGTGAAATTAGGATTGGAAGATATTATGAAGCAATTGCAATTGCTAAATTCCTTCAAGATCATTTCTTATATTCCTCAAAGCAATTTGCCAAAATTAAATTTTGTGATCGGTAGAATAGATTCCAAACAAATTGAATTAGACCCTGAGAATTACGCGCTTTTAAAACACAATCATCATAAACGCATTCATGCAGTAATTAATTATGTAAATAAGGATAAGATTTGCCGCCAAGTGCAATTACTAACGTACTTCAACGAATTTAATAATGCCGATTGCGGTTATTGCGATGTTTGTTTATCAAAAAAACCAAAGGACTATGATAAAATAAAGCATGATATCATTCAGGTTCTTCGATCAAAAACGCAAACCATTGAAGAAATGAAAGTGCTGATGACAAAATACCATAATGATACTTGGATACAAGCCTTTAATGAATTGATTGATGATGGCGTTATTAGAATGGATAAAGATCAGTATTTACTTTCTTAGCGACCTTGCGATTGCAACGGAAATCCTTTTTGGCCTTTTCGGCCAAAAAGATTGGAGTGAAAAGCCCGACCCCTACAAGTAAAATGCTCCTATTTTATTTCAAGGCATTTTACTTTGAAGGGGGCACGCCCAAAAAATCTTGTGATAAACTAAAAAACCTCAATAATTACTAAATTTCATTAACAAATTTATGCTCACTTCAAAATTTAGGTATCTTTACTTCAACATTGTATTATGGAGTATATGCGAAAATTAATTCTTTCACTCATCA
>JAWXAS010000035.1:0-113993 GCA_034439635.1 Bacteroidota bacterium
CGCAGTGCGACAAACATAGCAAAGGACAAACAAGCTTGAAGTGATAGCCCGATAAGGCGCCCAAATAATAAAAAATACTTTTTGAGGTTCGACTATTTAATAATACCCCTATTCTGAATTGTTGGAATAGGGGTTTTTCGTTAGAAAGAATAACCGTTGAGAATAAAAAAAGCCCAGAATGGTGAAAATTAACCAAAAAAAAGAGATTTCTTCGGAATTTTAAAACAGAAATTATGAATTATAGCACTTAAACTGTAATTTTCTTCCGTGAAATTTATTCGAGCTTGTACTCTACTTTTATTTTGCTTCCAAAATACCTTGGCGCAAAATCTCATTCCCGATTCTAGTTTCGAATCCAATAAATTCATACCCCTTGATTATTCTGCTATAGCCGCCAATAATTCATGGAACTCCCCTAGCCGAGGCACAACCGATCTGTTTTGCGAATGCAAGAAAAAAGATAAAAAAAATTCAAGAGTAGATGTACCCAAGAATGCCATGGGCGAACAAGCGGCACGCACCGGAAAATGTTATGCCGGAATTTTTCTTTGCTCACATGGGTTTTATAGAGAATATCTTCAAACGCCACTTCAGTATCCTATGCAAGCCGGTAAGGAATATGTTTTAAGTATGTATGTAAGTCTTTCCGATTATTCGCGGATTGCCATTGATAAAATAGGTGTGTGCTTTCTTGCTAAACAAGTAAAACAAGATCATTCAGGTGTACTCACTGAACTTCGTCCTATGTACATTCCTTTAGAAGAAGAAGTTGGAATGGACATAAATGAATGGCATCAACTCACGCTTATTTACAAAGCAAAAGGTGGTGAGGATAATTTATTGATAGGTAGTTTTGGGATCAAACGCCTATGGAAAACCGGTAATACTGTACCACAAGAAATAAGCTCTCCTATAAACAGAAGCATTGAACGCGATGCTTACTACTATTTTGATGATATAACTATTTACGAATACAAACGTGAAGTGATTGATACAGCCGAAGCTCCTGATAATCCATATTTCGCTTTAATGGAACCTGAAATTCCCGACACCATTGTTGTTGAACCCGAAACAATAGAGAATGTACCTTCAGATATTGTGCTGGCGTTTAAAAATGTTCTTTTTCAAAGCGGTGAATCTGTTCTTTCGCCTTTATCATTTCCTGAATTAAATATCATTGCTTCCTATATGAAAGCCGACCCAAATAAATATATTCAAATATATGGGCATACCGATAACGTTGGTGATGAAACAAAAAATTTAGAATTGTCAACTAATCGTGCCAAGGCTGTGGGTAACTATCTTGTGGCTAAAGGCGTTAACACCATTAACGTAACTTCTGCAGGTTATGGAAGTATAAAACCCATTGGTTCAAACGAAACCGATGAAGGAAGAAAACAAAACAGAAGAGTTGAGTTTTTATTAAAGAGTAGATAAATTTAAATTGCTTGTAAAAAACAAACAATTAACCACCAGTTATCTTATTATACTTAGTGGTATTTGCGGGATCCAAATTAGTTAATGTTTCTACAATATTCGATTTTTCTTCCGGCGACGCGCCTTTGAACATATTGATCAACTCATCAACTTTTGAATTAAAAAATAATTGCATATTAAATGAAGCAGGACGTGATTGATACACCGGTTTTAAAAGATCCAAGGCTTTAATAATATTGGCTCTACCCTCCTCCACTTTTTCGTGCATAATATCCAAACCGTTTCTGTGATACGCATAACTACAATCACGAATACCTTGAAACACCGGAGTTAATGTATTTTCTACTAACCAGTAACGGTTTCTTGTCGTTTTCTCGCTACTTCTCCAACCGGGTTCGGCAACAGTTTGTGCATTTAAAACTATCAATTGTGCGTTTTGCCAATACACTGTTCCTCCTAAAGGAGAAAACGTATCATAATCCGTTGCAATGATCACATAGGCGTAATAAGCTAATATAGAAGATAAATTAGACTGAAAATTTTGTAAGTTGAAATCCAACTGAGTGAATTGTTGAAATTGAAATTGAAAATCTTTATCATCCCAGTTAAAAACTGTTGAGTAATGAGAACTATTAAATGTTGGACGACGACTTTGCACTTGAATGGTTCCCAAAAAAATATCGCTACTTCTTGATTCAAGTGTGATGAAAATAGAACAATCGATCTTCTCTTGCTGCACAAAAACATCTTTGGTCCATTGCTTGTTATTCATAAAATCATAAATAATCTTCTGCATTTGATCGGTTATCTGCTTCATGTCGGTTCCTTGCACTTGACTTGAATTGATCGTTACCTGACAATTCAATTCCTGTGCTTTAAAACCAAAAGCAGTCAATAAAATAATAATTATTACGTTATTTACTTTTTTCATTAAGCCTTTATTCCAATGTAGTTCATTAGGGTTGAAATTATCTTTTTAGCTGTATCTTCCTTTGATAATAACTCAAATTTACTCAAATTATTGTTCTTATCAATAATGGTAACTTGGTTGCTATCCGATCCAAAAACCACGCCATAAGCATGGCGAGCACTGTTGGCCACTATCATATCCAGCTTTTTTTGTGTTAATTTTTGCTTGGCGTATTCTTCCACATTATCCGTTTCTAAAGCAAAACCAACTAAACATTGCTTAGCCGGCTTTGTGTTTCCAAGTTCTGCCAAAATATCTTTTGTTTTTTCAAGTTCAATGTTCAATTCGCTTTTATCCTTTTTAATTTTCGAATCGCTTACATGCTTTGCTTTATAATCGGCAACAGCTGCTGAGCACACTACTATATCCGCTTGTTTTGCTTCTGTAGTAGTTTGCACAAACATTTCTTCTGCTGTGTTTACATCAATTACTTTTACGCTTTTTTGTTGCGGCTTAATATGAGTTGGGCCTAATATTAATATTACTTTCGCACCAAGTTCCGCTAATCTATCGGCAATGCAAATTCCCATTTTACCTGAGCTTCTGTTTCCAATATAACGAACGGGATCAATGGCCTCAAAAGTTGGGCCTGCATTTACAACAGCAGTTTTTCCAGTTAACGGAAGTGCAACTTCAAAGAATTTTTCAATGGCATTATAAATAGTTTCAGGCTCGGCCATTCTACCTTCTCCAATAAGTCCTGATGCTAATTCTCCGCTCTCGGCAGGAATTATTTTATTCCCAATTGTTTCTACCTTCTTTAAATTCTCTTTTGTAGTTGCATGTTGGTACATATCCAAATCCATTGCAGGAGCTATCATTACCGGGCATTTTGTCGAAAGATACGTTGCCATCAATAAATTATCACAAACACCATTTGCCATTTTTGCAAGCGTATTTGCGGTAAGCGGAGCTACAACCATAAGGTCGGCCCACTCGGCATATTGCACATGATTATTCCAATTATTTTTTTCGTCAAAAAAATCAACGATCACTTCATTTTTACTAAGTACCGAAAGTGTTTGTGGTGTTACAAATTGCATGGCATCTTTTGTAAGAATAACCTTAACTTTTGCATTCTCTTTCACAAGCAAACGAACAAGTAAAGGTATTTTGTAAGCAGCAATGCCCGCAGTTACACCAATGAGTATGTTCTTGTTTTGAAGCATTTAAATTTGAAGTATTTAAAGCAAAAAGGCAGTAATGATTACTGCCTCGTTTAATTTATTTTGAATGTTCTATTATTCAGGATTTTTTGTTGGATTTCTATAATAGATCTTTTCTTCTAAAAATTCTTGAACAGCGATCAATGATGGCTTAGGAAGTTTTTCATAGAATTTAGAAACCTCAATTTGTTCGCGGTTCTCAAATATCTCTTCTAAATTATCATTATTAGAACCAAACTCTTGTAATTTTGAAGTTAACTCTTCTTTCAACTCAGTACTGATCTGGTTAGCACGTTTACTCATAATAGAAACTGCTTCGTAAATATTACCTGTTTCTGCGTCAAATTTTCGAATATCGCGAGTAACGATAGACTGATTGGCATTAGTTTTTTTGAAATCCATCTTAATTTAAATTTTCTTTTAACTTTTTGCTGGCATTGTAAATACTTTCAGCGCGGCTAATGTACGTACTTTTAGGGTATAAATCAACAAATTTAACGTAATTTTCCATGGCTCCCTGCAATCTCTCTCCCTTTTTGCTTGGGATGCTATTGGAAGCCAGTTGGTAATACGAATTGATCATCACATAAAACATTTCCTCATTATAAAGGCTCGACGGGTAATCTTTAAGGAAGCTTTTAGTGGCAACAATGGCGGCTTTATAGTCCTCTAGCTTGTAATATTGCTTCACAATATCGTAGTCTTTTTTCTCGAGTTTTGTGCGCAATTTATCTATCATCATATTGCACGAATCAATACGACTGCTTTCGGGATAAGCATCTACAAAACTCTGAAACTCCTTGATGGCATTAATGGTGCTGGTTTGATCTAATTGATAAGCCGGTGATGTATAGTAAAAACACATGGCATTCATAAAGTAACATTCTTCAGAGTGTTTACTATTAGGAAACTGTCTTGTGAAATTCTTAAAATGATATTGAGCCAGTAAATAATCGTTCATGTAATATTCGCACCAAGTATAGTGAAAATACACCTCTTCCGACTTATCTGTACCCTTTACAACGGGTATCAACTCCTCGTATAATTGGGAAGATTTGGTCCAATTCCCCTTTTCGTAATATTCCTTGGCTTTTGTGAGTTTTAGCTCATAATCGGTGCTTTTAAGAAGTTTATTGAAACGATCGCAACTACTTAATAATATCGTTGCTATGAAAATGTAGAGAAAGTGCTTCATTTGGTTGTGCAAATCTATCAAATTTCTTAAATAAAAAACTCAGGCCTAGGGGCCCTTTATACAATTGATGTTAAAACAAGATGAATCCCTTGGAGCCTTTATAAACGATTAATCCTATTTAGCATTTATTATGTGAAAAAGTGGTCCTTTTTTTATGAATTTCTGCAAAAAGTTCATCTTATAATTAAATTTCGTATTTTTACGTCTTATACCTTTATGAATCTGAAAATTAGCAAGTTAAAGCGCTTAACTTCAATATCTTATATTCAATTACTTAAATTGAGTTTAACTATTGTTTTAACTTGTTTCAGCTTTCAAATAAAAGCTCAGTCAGAAGAGGAATTAAAGAAGCAAGCCGAACAGTTATTTGAAGATGAGGATTATATAAAGGCGTATAAACTTTATTCGCAATTAGTTTCCAATCATTCTACCGATCCTTTGTACAACTACCGCTTGGGCGTTTGTATGATATATGCAGAGCCCGATAAAAAGAAAAGTTTTTCGTATTTGAATAAAGCGTACAACAATCGCTCTGAGCTTCCTAAAGATGTTGCCTTTTTCTTAGGAAAAGCGTACCACATTAATTATTTGTTCGATGAAGCCATACGTTTTTACAACTTGTTTAAACAAGAGGCCCCTGGTTCAATGCAAAAGAAATTGCAGGTAGATAGAGAGATCCGTGCCTGCGGAAATGGAAAACGTTTACTTAGTACTATTACAGATCTGGAAGTTCTTACAAAAAAACAATTGAACGAAGCAGATTATTTTAGAAGCTACGATCTTTCGAGTGTTGGCGGAAAGCTTTTAGTTAAAACAGATAACTTTAAAACCAACGTTGATAAAAAGAAAAAAGATAAATCCATCCTCTATTCTACCAAAGCCGGCGACAGAGTTTACTTTAGTAGTTATGGAGAAAACACCTTGAACGGAAGAGACATTTACTACAAAGAAAGAATTGCTGGTGGTGAATTTGGGAAACCTGTTTTGGTAACAGGCATTAATACAGAGTTTGATGAAGACTATCCGTTTATTCAACCCGATGGACAAACCATTTTTTTTGCGAGTAAAGGCCATAACAGCATGGGTGGTTACGATATTTTTAGGTCAGATTTTAATGAATCAACTCAATCGTGGAGCACACCAAAAAATTTGGAATTTCCTATTAACTCACCTGATGATGATTATTTGTTTGTAACAGATTCTTCAGGAAAGTTTGCATACTTCAGTACCGGAAGATACAGCCCCCCCGGTAAAATTGATGTTTTAAAAATAAAAACAACGCGAAAACCCATCGATTTCATTATGATGAGAGGAATGGTTACAAAAGAAAATGCTAAACAGAGTATAAAAAGTAAGATCAGCATCAAAAATATTAGCACCGGCAAAGACGTTGGAACATTTGAAGCAAATGATGAAGGAAGCTTTGTGATGCAATTACCAAATGGTGCCAAACTTTTGTATACAGTTGAAACGCCCGGTCTTCGAACACAATCGCAAGGAATAAGTTTGCCCTTAGCACAAGTTGGAAAACCTTTTAAACAAACCGTAACATACGAAAATGAGATACTAAAGATCATTAATGATTTTGAAGAAGCCCCAAGTGATGACAGCTATTTACAATATTTAAAATTAATAGAAGAAAAATCGAAACTCGATCCTAATGAAGGGAAGAATAATTTGCCTCAGGAAGGAAATACAGATACTGATACGCTACTAGCAACAAACAATAACACCACCGCGGTGAATACTAATAATCCTACTATTGCAAATAACATTACCGATCCTAAAAACAATACCAATTCAACCATCAACCCTAAAGACCCTAAGAATAATACAACGGGAATAAACAATAAAGAACTTATAGATATTGCTAAAAAAGATGCGGAAGAATCGAATAAAGAAGCTACACAATTAAACCAAGATGCTTGGGACGCAAAAGACCTTGGTGCCGCCAAAAAAATAGAAGCTGAAAATAAAATAAAAACAGCCAACGAAGCACTCACAAAAGCCGAAGCCATTACAGATGAAGTTGTAAAAAAAGAAGAAATAGCTAAAGCCATTGAGCAAAAACAAGAAGGTGAAAAAGATCTTGCGGTAGCAAATAAGGTATTAGATCTGGCCAAAACATTGGAAAAAGATGCTGCTAATAAAGCCAAAGAAACTGAACTTAATAATCAATACGCCAAAGAATTGGAGAAGATCGCTTCTAATCCAAAGAACAATACACCTGAGGCCAAACAAAAACTCGACGATATTCAAAAACAGATCGCTAGTATATCGGAACAAAAGAACGAATCGGAGAATGTTTACAATAAACTAAAGAATGACATAAGTGAAAAAGAAAAGGAATTATCTGTAGCCGCAGAAAAAACCAATACGCTAAACACCGATAATTCTTCGGCACTTGGTGAAATAGCAAAAACCGAGAATGAACTTGCAGCTGCAAAAAAGAAAAAGAAAGAAGAGATCACTTACCGCTTGAATCAACAAAAAAGTGATCAACAAAAAATTGAAACAGACTTAGCCCAAAGCAAAGAAGAAGAAGTTAAGCTAACTAGTGAGCTTGCCTCTTTAAAGAACGAACTTGTTTTGGCGGATAAGATCAAAACTGAAAATTTTGCGAAGGCTGAAACCAACATCAATTCAACCAACACAAATACTACAAGTGTTGCTAGTAACAAAACAGGAAGTCAGCAACTGGAAGAAAAATACACCAACAAGATCAATATTACCGATGCAAACAACAAGGATAATATCATTAGTGTAAACAATCAACTTGCTGCTTACAATAAAGATGTAGATGCACAAATAGCAAAAAATAAAACTACTCTTTCAAAAACTAAGAATGCGAACGAAAAAAAGACACTTACTACTGACATTAAAAATTTAGAAGGAACTAAAAAACAAAATCAGCAAAGTATTGCTAACAACAACACTCGCATCAACGATATCAATAAACAATTATTGGCAACCAACAATGCACCAACTACCAATCAAAATTTAAAAGAGATCTCGCTTGATAATCCAAGTAAGGCTATGGATCAGTTAAAGGATATTAAAGCCTCATTAACCCAAGCCGATAATGCTTTATTTAATTTCAATACCTACAACAATACCAACGGGCAAGAAATAAAAATACAAGCCGACTCGCAAATAAACGATGCTTATGCAAAGCAGAATAAATTGAAAGAAACAATTTCAACTGCCGAAGAAAATATTAAAAATTCGTCAACAAATTTGACCAAGAATTCTGATAATCCTGAATCTATTTTAAAGCAAGCCGATGATATTACTTTACAAGCAAACACTTTACGAAATGATGCCAATAGTAAAAGTGGTGATGAGAAAGCGAAATTATTGAGCGAAGCCGACGTATTAGACAAGCAGGCGGAACAAAAACAAATTGAGGCTTCTGAATTAAGTGCTAAAATAACTCAGGGTAAGGTTGATGTAAATAAAGAAAATGCACAAACTTTATTTGCTACCAATAAAAGTGATGAGGGAACAACTAGCCAGGCAAAAGCATTAATAAATGAAGCAGATCAAGCAATAAAGCAAGCAAAAGCCATAAGAGAGGAAGCTAATGCTACATCCAACAACTCCGCTAAGATCGGTAATCTTGGAAATGCCGAAGAAAAAGAACTAATAGCCCTTAACAAACAAAACGAAGCTTTAGATCTTTTAAAGAAAGCAAATCCGGATGTTGCTTTACAACCGTACAAAGACCTTGGTACAGTTAACATTGTTAACGATGCTGTATTAAAAGAAGAAATTGCCAAAGTAAATGCCGAAGTAAAACAATTGGTTACTGCTAAGAGTACTGCCTACAAAACACTAAGCGAAGCCAATGAGGAAGAGATCAAAAGCGTTAGTGTAGCTTCTACAAGTAAACCCAACATAAATACTACACCCGCTTTAAAATCGCAACAAACGGTTATCAATAAAAACTTAACCGACATCGCAGCTTTAAAAACAAAAGTAGAACAATCGGGTACCGAAACTGAAAAGCTAGTGAACTTGGCTAATCTTGTAAAAAAACAGAACGAAACCATTTTGGCCATTAACAAACTTAATAGCGATGCTGAAACTGCTGGCATTGTAGCAACAAACACAAATACCAAAACACCAACTACAAATAATAATACTGAGAACAATACTACCAATAACACGGCGAATAACAACACAACCAACAATACAGAAAATAATACAACAGCAACAAATACAGTTGTTGCAAAAAACAACTTCTCTAACGAACAAGCCAATACTGCGTTTAGTGTTGACTTGAGCTTTGAGAATCATAAAGACACTTCATTAGGCCAGATCAATTCGTACTTCGAGAAAAATAATTTCGAGTTGAGGAATGCTCAGGCAAATAATTCCAAGAATTCAGCAATAGATGCTTTAAAAGCTTTAGATAGCGAAAACAAGTTATTGAACGAGGCTATTGCTAAAGCAACGGAAGAAAACGCAAGTTCGAACAGTGCAGGCTCTATGAATAATGTAGAGGTCAAAAATAAGATCAACTCATTATTAGATGCATCGGACAGCTTTGCGCAAGAAGCAATTAATGTAAAAAAGGATGCTGAAAGTAAATCAGGGGATGAACAAGCTTCTTTATTGAATCAGGCAAAAGATCTTGAAGATAGATCATTCGCTAAAAAAGTAGAAGCTGCACAACTTACCATGCAATACAATGAAGCAAATTACAGCGCAAATAAAAACGCCATTAACGATATGTTGGGCACAGTAAATAGCAGCAATCCTGATCTTGCAGCTTCTGTAAAAGCAAAATTAGATGAAATAGAAACAAAACGCAGACAAGCAAAAGACCTTCGTGAAGAAGCTAATGCTTTAACAAATAATTCGGCCAAGTTAGGTGCTATGGAAAATGCCGACGAAGTAGAAGCTGGTATTTTATTAAAACAAACTGAGATCATTAACGAATTAAAAAGCGCTGTTCCTGATTACGTGGTTAAAGAACCAAGCTATAACAACGTTGGCGGAACAAAAGAAATTCCTGCTGAGTTAAAACAAAAACAATCTGACTTGTATGCAAAAGAGATAAGCGAGTTAACCAATTTAACCAACGCTTATAGCATGGAATATGAAACAAACAAGACCACCATTCCTAAGAATTTAAATGCCGATCAAACCAAAGTAAAAAGCAACGTGATCAACTTAAATGCGGAATCAAAGAATTTATTGATTCGCTCAAGTAAAACAAACGATGCTGCCGAGCGTTTAAAATTATTATCGCTTGCAGCTAAAACCGGTTTAACTGCTGCTACGCAATTGAATTTCCTTATCAATAAACAACCTACCTCTAATTTGGTAACCGTTAATAATAAGGTAAGCAATAACACATCAAATGCCGTAGCTACAAATGCGAAAACCAATGCTACTACAACTAATGCGGTGACCACAAATACTAAAACAAATAACACTACAACTAATGCTATAGCTACAAATACTAAAACAAATAACACTACAAATAATGCTATAGCTACGAATACAAAAACTAACAATACTGCAACAAATAATACAGAAAACAATACCGAAAATACTTCAGCAAACAACAACACTGCTGGAACAAAGGTAATTGCGCGCATTGAAGGATTAGAAGTGCTAAATAAAAATGCATATACCGAAGCAAAACCAATTCCTGTTGATGCAAAAATGCCGGATGGATTGATCTTCCGTGTACAAATTGGAGCTTTTAAAACAAAGATTCCAAATAATTCATTTAGAGGTTTAACTCCGGTTAATGCTGAAACTGCAGGTAATGGATATACGCGTTATACAGCGGGTAATTTTATCAAAATTGAAAATGCGAGTGCTGTAAAAAATGATCTTCAAAAAAATGGATACCCTGATGCCTTTGTTGTTGTATTCTTTAATGGTAAACGTATCACTTTGGCCGAGGCACTTGCTATTTTAGAAAGAGAAGGCAAAACCATGGGTACAACTATTACCAGTGCCGGTATAAAAGACAATGTGAATCCGAATTTTGCAACAAAAACAAATACCGAAATACCTGTAGTTGTTACTAAAGAATTAGAGAAGACAAAGAATTTACTATACACCGTACAAATTGGTGTTTACTCGCGTTTAATTAGCAAAGAGCGTTTAAAGAGCCTCTCGCCTATTTACAGTGAGCAATTACCAAATGGATTGTATCGCTATACGGCAGGTATTTATAATAATGTTGATCGCTTAATAAACGACAAGCGTCGCGTAATTGACTTGGGTATAAAAGATGCATTTGTTACTGCCTACATTGATGGCAAGCGAATGCCTTACAATGATGCAAAAGCTAAAAAAGATAGCGACTCAAGTATTGTTTTTGAAGATGAGAATCCAATTATTTTCCCGGATATTAATTCAACAAATCCTGCTACCAATACGCCAGTGTCGGCGATAACACCAACATTTGCGCCATTTACCAATAACATAAAAGACAAACCTGCCGCTACCCCAGAAAATGGTGTAAAAGAAAATGAGGATGGCGTAACCTTTAAAGTTCAAATTGGAGCATACAGTAAACCCGTACCAGATGATGTTGCTGCTAGATTCAATGGTGTAAAAACCTGGCCTATTGAAAACAAAGTGATTAACGCATTATATATATACAATATTGGCAGCTTTACCGAAGCGACGTTTGCAAAACAATTAAAAGAAGAGGCTGTTGCCCTAGGAATTACAGATGCCTTCATTGTTGTGTATAAGGATGGTCAAAAATTATTTGGCGCTGCTGCCTCTGAGTATTTGAATCGATAATTTATGAAATTCGAGATTAAGGATTGTAGCGAAGATCAATTGGATATCGTAAAGCAACACATTCATCAATTTGAACTCGACGATCGCAGCCTTCATTATTCTCAATTTTTACTTGCTTTAGAAAACAAAACCATTATTGGATTTGGAAGGATCCGCGAACACATCAATTGTTCTGAACTATGCTCCTTAGGGGTAATTGAACCCGAAAGAAATAAAGGAGTTGGCTTAGCTTTAACAAAAGCATTGGCACGGAAAGCAAAAAAGAGCGTGTATCTGGTTTGCATCATCCCGGAGTTTTTTAAAATACTAGGATTTCGCCTTTGCGATACCTACCCTGAAGAGCTACTCAACAAGCTTCATTATTGCACTCACGAACTTATTGTTCCCGAAACATACGTGGTGATGAAAAAAGGTTAAGTTTTTAAAACGGCCTGTGTTTATAAGTAACTTTAGTTCCCCCCATGCGTTATATCAGTTAAAGTACTTTTGTAAGGTGAGCACATTGGTTAAAACACTTATTGTTTTCTGTTTTTTGTTTTCGGTAAATTATGCCGAAGCCCAGAATAAAGAAATGTTCAAACAAAAACGCGAACGCAAACGTGTTTGGCGTAAATGGAGAAGTAATAAAGACGCCTACAATCCATATCTAAAGAAAAAAGGAAAAGATAAACCAAGCGCACGAATAGCAACGGGAAACAAAAAAGAAAATCGCATTGCAAGAAGAGAAAATAAAAAACAACTACGCAGAAGCAAAAGGGCAATAAAAAAACACTCCACTGTTCGTTAGGGTTTCCAATTCAAGCAGGTTAAATTAGCTATTCTCCAGTTCCAATACCTTATTTCAAAGGGTTGCAATTCACTAATAAACAGATGAAAGGCCTATTTTTCCTGATAAATTCATTAATCACTTCTACTATTAAAACACCTGGAAATTTTAATATTCCATTAATATATATATATTTATTAAAATTTTAATCTATGAAAAATAAACTCTCAAAAGTATCAGCGTTATTAATATGCTTTACGTTTCAAGTAGGTGCCCACAATCCACCTAAAATAAAAGAAACCAGTCCGCTTTACATAAAAAATAAACAAAGGATCGGTACTTCAGATGATGGCGGCGACGGATCCTCGAATCAGGTTATCAAATTAAATATCTCTCAATTGATCTTTAAAAATATTAGTCTTCAATATGAGTATGGATTTCATAAAAACATGTCGGGAGCACTGGGCTTAAGTTATTTAGTGAAGAGGGATATTCCTGGCATATTGTTTCAACCAGAAGCAGATTATGGTTATCAATTACCAAAATATTATGGATGGGCTATAACCCCAGAGTTTCGTTTTTATCCGGGCAAAAAAGAAGAACATCAAGCGCCCCATGGTTTTTATATTGCTCCATACTTTAGATATGCAAAATATACTTTGCGGGCCGATTATATTGATACAACCTATAATCCAATGAATATTCAACCAGCTCCAAAAACCAAATACGATGTGAAAGTTAGTTATGCAGGGTTTACAGGCGGAATAATGATAGGTGCACAATGGATAATTGATGAGCATTTTTCTTTCGACTGGTGGATAATGGGTGGCGGCACCGGCAAAGCAAAGTTAAGTATCAGTGCAGTTGCGGTTGACGGCAATATGAATATGTCTCCTCAACAGCAAACCAACACTAGTAATAATATAAGAGAAAATTTAGGAGAATTACAAAAATTTTCTGAAGGAACTGTGAAAATTGAAACCACTCCAAACTCAGCAAAATTAACTATAAGCGGGGTTCCAATGCTCAGTTACCGAGCATTTGGGTTTAACTTTGGTTATGCGTTTTAACTATACTGTAATTTAAAACAAAATCATTATTCAAATCGTAAACTTTCAATTGGATCTAATTGAGAAGCGCGTTTGGCTGGGATATAACCACTTACTAAACCAACGATAACACAAATAACATATCCCGACATCATCCAAAACCAAGGAACAAAAAATCCGGTATCAAGCGCCATACTTATAAGATTGCCAATAATGATCCCTAATAAAATTCCAATACTTCCACCAAACACACAGATCACAATACTCTCAATTAAAAATTGATTTTTAATAGTTTGTTGCGTGGCACCAAGAGCTTTTCGGATGCCAATTTCACGTGTGCGTTCGGTAACTGTTACTAATAAAATATTCATTAAACCAATAGCTGCTCCCAATAAGGTGATTATACCAATGATAGTGGCGCCCATAGTTACTTTATTTAGATCATCAATAAGCATTGTTGCTAAACTATCTGATTTTGTGATCGCAAAATCATCATCCTCAGTTGCCGAAACATGCCTTATCTTTCTAAATAATCCCCTTCCCTCTTCTAAAACGATCTCCAATTTACTGATATGTGTTACCATCACGTTGATCGTAAAATCCATTTTCTCTCCACCAAAATACTGGCGTGCATTTGTAAGCGGAATAATACATACTTTATCTCCGCCAAAAGCAGCACTGCTACCTTTTGGTTTTAAAACACCAACTACTTTGTATTTTAATGCGCCAATAGAAATTACTTTATCATACCCGCTTGTTCTTGGAAATAATAATGCATCAATATCTTTTCCAATGATCACAATATTTTTTCCACTGTTTGCTTCAGCTGCTGTAAAATTTCTTCCTTGCGCCAGTTCGTAACCCGAGGTTTGTAAATAATTCTCATCGGTACCAAACACCTGAATGTTTGGATTCGTTTTTTCACCTTCCGATTTTAATCGGGCGGTTTGGCTTGCCAAAGTTGATACAGATGTTAAGCAAGGCATATCAAACTGCGTTTTAAAACGCATGGCGTCTTTGTAGGTAATGCCTTCATGATGTTTGGCTTTTTTACCTTTTCGGCCAACTCTAACACCAAACTCACCATTTCTTATGGTAAACGTGTTAGCTCCCATGTCTGTAAAGTTACTGTTGATGCCATTTTTAATTGCGTCGATGGCTGTAAAAATCCCTACAAGCGCCATAATACCAATGGCAATAATCAACATGGTAATAATGGCGCGCAATTTGTTTGATTTGATAGAATCAACAGCAACTTTAATATTATCACGCAAGTTTAAACTCATAACAACATTCCCGCAATAGTTGCCGATAAATAAGACGCAAGTGTTCCGCTTATCAACGCTCTAATTCCTAATTTGGCAAGATCTGCTCTTCGCTCAGGCGCCAAAGCGCCAATACCTCCAATTTGCATTCCTACACTACTAAAATTGGCAAAGCCACAAATAGCGAAACTTGCAATGAGCAATCCTTTTTCACTTAATGGTTTGGCAAGGTGATGCGTTAATGTGTCGAATGCAACAAACTCATTGATGGTTAATTTTTGCCCCATTAAAGATGCGACCTGACCAATATCTTCCATTGGAACGCCCATAGCCCAAGCAAAAGGATAAAATATTTTTGAAAAAATAACATCCAAAGTAAATTGCGGAGAGATTAATCCCAATAAATAATTCACTAAAGCTATCAAGGCAATAAAACCAATCAACATAGCAATTACATTTATGGCGATCTTCATTCCATCTGCAGCCCCATGAGAAATGGCGTCGATCAAATTTGTGTGTTCGCGTTTTACTTCTAAAGTTACCTTGCCTTGCGTTTTTGGAATTTCGGTTTCGGGATAAATTATTTTTGAGATCACAATGGCCGCCGGTGCCGCCATTAAACTTGCTGCTAACAAATACTCAACCTTTGCTCCCATGTTCACATACACAATTAAAATTCCCCCTGCAATGCACGCCATACTTCCTGCCATAGACGAAAGCAATTCGCTTTTGGTCATGGTGCTTAAATACGGACGGATCATAACTTGAGCTTCTACTTGCCCAACAAAAGCGCTAGCTACATTACTTAGCGCTTCGGCACCACTGGCACGCATTACAAAATTCATAACTCTTGCTATAATAGCCACCAAACGTTGCATGATTCCAAAATGATAAAAGATGGCCACCAATACACAAACAAAAATAATAGTGGCGGTAACCGTAAATGCAAAAACGAATGTATGTGGAGTTCCGTAAGGCTTAGAAAGTCCGTCGTGTGTATCTATCATTACACCCCCATACACAAATGATGCGCCTTGTGTTGCGAACTGTTCTATTTTGCCCATTCCTCTTCCAAGGAATTCAAAAAAGCGAGTTACAAGAGGTACTTTTAAAACAAGTACTGCTATAAATAATTGCAAACCTAAACCGCTTATCACTAAACGGTAATTGATGCGTTTTTTATTATTCGATAACAGGAATGCAATTCCTAAGATCAAAATGATGCCTATTATACCGGTAAATCTTTCCATGTCTTAAAAAAGATACAGCCAAATTAGTACTTTTTATCACAACCATCCTTACCCTTTATGGAAAAAATTTCGTTCACTTCTGTATCTAAAATGAGTACTTATAACTTATAGTTAAAAAAGGAGGAATTATGAGGATCATAGCCATTTTAAGTATAGTAATAGTGTTGTTTGCTTTTTCAAAGATAAACACCAGGATAAGCTTGCAACAAGCAATAAACAATGGCCTTGTAAAGGTTAAGATCAAAAGTTTGGGAAATTACCAAGGGGAATCAACGGCAATGGAGATCCAGAACTTAACAAAGAATGATCTTCTTATTATGGTTGAACCCGGAAGAAAATTAATTGCCGATAAAGAGGAATTTCAAAATCTATTGGTAGTAAGAGAACAAGAAATTTTGGTTAAGGCTAACTCAAAAACGTGCAAGAATATTATTGGATATTGTTGCGAAAGTAGTGATGCCGGTCCTAAAAAAGACCTGGGGTACAAAGTAAATAGCATGGCCGATAGCAATATGGTAAAACTTGCAAAGTATATAAACACCAATTACTCACAGTTAAGCAGCACAAGTGTGCAACAAGCAATTTGGGCCATAAGTAATAACCATGGAAGTGCCGCCATTTCAACATTAAGTGAAAAAGAAATGAGCTTAAAGAATTTAGTATGCAATATCAAAGGCGAACCAATTCCTTGGTATGTTATAAAACAACGCATTCATCAAACACCTAATGGAATGATACATTTAACGAATGATAGCTTGTACGGAAAAATGGCTTATACAAATGGCGAATGGTGTTACTCAAAATTAAATATTTACGACACAAAAGACAATGCTGTTTTAATTAGCATAGGAAATTGGTTGCAACCGGGTTCAAACACAACTTACAATGTGGCCATACCTATCAAAAATTTAGGCAAGGGTAAGTACAAATTGACCCTCGAAAACGACAAACAAGTTTTCACTCAAAAGGAAATTCTGATATAAGTTTTGCTTGTAAAGAATTAACCAATTGATTTTCAAATACATAAGACTTTAAAGTCATGTATATTTATTAATCAACATTTCTTTCGTAATCCAAAAAAAATTTTTTCTTTTGCAAGATTAATAAACTACTATGTATTGGACTTTAGAATTGGCAAGTTGGTTAGAGGATGCTCCTTGGCCTGCAACAAAAGATGAGCTTATAGATTTTGCAATGAGAACCGGCGCGCCTATGGAAGTAATAGAAAATTTACAAGAAGTGGAAGACGAAGGCGATAGTTACGAAACCATTGAAGACATTTGGCCTGACTACCCAACAAAAGATGATTTCTTTTTTAACGAAGATGAATTTTAAACTAACCCCGCCTAAAAGCGGGGTTTTTTATTTAGTCGAGCCTCAAAAAGTATTTTTTGAGGCTTGCCTGCGGCCCGGGCTGCTACAGGCTTTGCTTCGGCTTTTTTTTCCGCCGAAAAGGCGAAACAAAAGAGATACCTGCCTTGCCGCCAGGCAGGAACCTTTCGCATCCCTAAGCCACATTACGGTTAACACCATTGGTTTTAAGGATTCATATAAACTTCATTATATATTTTGAAACAGTGTACAGAAAAAAATCTTCCGCTTTTCTAAATCAATTCCTATTTTTTCGGAAGATTAAAACACGATGATTATCGATAAAATGCTGGTTGTACATTTACTATTTGAGGCTCGACTATTTAGATACAGGAACCACAGAGACCTTCCGTCGCACAGAGTTTTTCAAAGAGGACGTAAGAATAATTATGCGTTTAGTTCAACTCTGTGTTTTCTGTAAAAACCTTTGTGTAGCGCTTTAGCGCGCCCTGTGGTTTCTGCCTCTTAATCGATCGATTTTTTATTAAAAATGATATACCCAAAATGCAAGAACAACGAAACTGGATTTTGGTTTTTATCATAATAGTTCACCCCAAAAGCAAAAGGCCCCAATGGCGTATTGTAAACTGCTGTAGCCGTGCCAATAAAATGATTGTATAAGAACGGCGTGCTGTAACCTGCGTTTCCACTTGCGTCTTTAATGATCGAATTGAACGGCTGCATAAAATATCCTTCCACACGAATGTCGAAATTTTTTAAAGGTGTAGTGATCAATTTTATTCCGCCCGCAATATAATTGTGTGCTCGGTACTCATCTATAAAAAAAGTTTGACTCTCGGGCGTTGGATTAAATGCAGGCGCCGACAGAATAGAACTTTGATAATTACTAAAGAACGTTTGATTTGAACTCACAAATTCTCCAAACAATCCAACCCTAAATCGTTTGAATGTTTTTACATATCCATCAAATGTTACTTTAAATTGTAGCCAAGGCAACGCGTATTGATTTTTAAAAGGTAATGTATCCGAACCAACACTTGTGTTGCCAGGGTAGTAACTTTCATTTCCTTCCAAATATCTTGCTCGTGCATTGAACATTACACCTTCAGTGGCGTACATTTTTCTATTCAAGGTATTTAATCCATAATTAATTTGTGTGTACCAAAAGTCAAAAAATGTTTTATCTGTTGTATCCAATTTTGTAAAGTCATCACGTTGATAATAAAAATTTCCCCATTCTGCTGCTCCTCCCGAAATATCTACCACCGATAAATTTCCCACGGGTAAACCTATTTTTATTTCAGTGTATTTATCCTCTTGGATCAAATACGCCGGCTTTAAAAGATCGTAAAACAAAACACTGCTATTAAAATAATCCCAACGCGAGTAAGTTGAATTTGATTCTAAAAAAAACGGTATTTTACCCGGAAAGTCGAGTCGCAGTTTTGCGTGACCTCCCGAATTTAATTTTCCTATATACCCGTTGGCATACGCTAAAAACCCAATCCTTCCAATATGATTGTATTGCAATCCCAAAAATGCTTCACTAATTGGTCGGTTAGAAATTACAGCACCCGCGTCTATATAAAACGGCTTTTCCATTCGGGCATTAATGTTCAACTCATATTTTCCTGTTAAACTATCTTGCGTAACGGTAGGATAAATACTTTTGAACCGCTCGTCGGCTGCCAATCTAAAATAGCGACGTTTTAGTTGAGCAAGCGTAAATTCCTTTTCTTTGTAAAATAAATTTTTGATAACGTATCTTTTTTGTTTCTCATTTAATCCCTCCACATTCACTTTATCAAAAACAAATTTCTTCTCTTTATAATGTGACATCAGTTCACGGCGTTTTTTTTCAAGCTCGATGGTATCTGCCTTACGTTTTATTTGCTCTAGTATCGCAGGTATGTTTCTTACAGTTGCCGCGTAACCGCTATCAATAAGCTTGTTCACTTTTTCAAAATTAAACATCCCTACGTCACTCCAAGGCTCAATTAAAATCCCATTTTCGCAAACCGGTTTAAAATTGGTTTCGCTCATCATAATATTTCGCAACTGCAAATACAGATCATCATCTTCGGGCGCAGCGGTTTTATCGGCAACATTTGAACCAATAATGAAATCAGGATTGAATTCTTTGTACATTACATCCGTTGGAAAATTATTATACAATCCCCCATCAAATAATAATTTATCATTCACTTTTATTGGGCGCAAATAAAACGGGTAGCTCATACTTGCCCGAACTGCCGTAGCAAGATCTCCATTCCTAAAAATAACACTTTGCTTTACTTTTATATCAGAAGCCAAACAGCGAAATGGGATCAGCAAACTATCAAAATTGTTTTTAACCTTAGCCGAACTTGCCGAAAATGTTTCCATCAAATAATAATCAATAGGAATAGAATTGATGACATTAGTTGGAAGGTTTTTTAATACGCCTTTTTTTGGATCAACAGGTAAGGTTAACCAAGAGCCATACGTGTTTCTCTTTTTAAAATAATAACCATATTGAAAGTTAAGATCGCCATGCGCTGCGTTTTGAAAAAAAGATGACTTTACTTTTTCTTCGATCTCTTTTGGTGAATAGCCAATAACGTAATAAGCCCCAATTAAACTCCCAATAGAAGTGCCCGAAATATAATCAATGGGAATATGGTATTCTTCCAAGGCTTTTAAAACGCCAATATGGGCCAAGCCACTAGATCCGCCTCCGCTCAAAACAAGACCGATCTTTTGCGAAAAACCTAAATTAAGGCTTAAAAAAAGGGCAAAAATGCAATATTTTATAGCTGAATACTTCAAAAGGCTAATCCGTATGTACAAAAGTAAACTTTATCTAAAAACTCCTATGCAAGATTGATATATTTATTTATATTCGCTTGCTAAAATGTTAGCCAAGTGTTAAAATTCATTTTTCAGAAAATATTCTACGGAATTGTCGTTTTGCTTGGCGTAGTTACTGCTATTTTCTTTTTATTTAATGTGCTTCCCGGTGATCCAGCCACTATCATGCTTGGCCAAAGGGCCAATAAGGACGCGGTAGAGGCCATCCATCGCGATCTAGGAACTGATAAACCTCTTTTTACACAATACATCCATTACCTTAACGATCTTTCTCCGGTTTCGGTGCACAATCATGCAGATAACATGAATTTATGGTACCTAAATCCTGATAAATACGATTGGACCCCTTTGTTCACGGTTGGGAAAAAGAAGGTTTGTGTACTCAAACTTCCCTATTTGCGCCGCAGTTATATCACAAAACGAAATGTTTCTGAAATTATTTTGGATACACTTCCCGAAACAGCAGTTTTGGCCTTTAGTGCTATCATCATTGCTTCCTGTATTGGAATTTTTCTCGGAATTATTGCGGCCATCAAAAAAAATAGCGCATTCGACAGGATCACTTTTGTTTTGGCAACCGTTTTTGGAATGAGTGCTCCATCTTACTTGGTAGGTTTGATCATGGCCTGGTTGTTTGGATATGTTTTAGCTGAGTATACAGGCCTCTCCGCCGTTGGAAGTTTGTACGATTACGATGAGTGGGAAGGACAGAAATTAAATTTAAAGAATTTGATCTTACCTGCCATTACACTTGGAGTAAGACCTTTGAGTATTGTAATTCAGTTAACGCGCAGTTCATTGTTAGATGTATTATCGCAAGATTATATTCGCACAGCAAAAGCAAAAGGTTTAACACTTTATAAGGTCATTACAAAGCATGCACTTAAAAACGCCCTCAATCCCGTTGTAACTGCTATTTCAGGTTGGTTTGCAGGCTTAATGGCCGGAGCAGTGTTTGTTGAGAAAGTGTTTAACTGGAAAGGCATTGGTTACGAAGTAGTAGAAGCATTAAGCAAGAACGACCTTCCTGTTGTAATGGGCGCAACTTTAATTTTTGCCACCATATTTGTTTTCATAAATATTTTGGTTGACATCGCGTACGGAATTCTTGATCCTCGCGTTAGAAAAAAATAAGCATGAGTTTTAGAAGAAAAATTGTTGCGGGTAATTGGAAAATGAACAATTCATTAACCGAAGCATTAACACTTTTAGATGGTATTGTTGCGCACTTAGATAGAAATACCATTACTGAAGTTATTATTTGTCCTTCTTTTGCTCTGCTAGCTCCTATTCATGCGCATTTAAAAGGCATGCCGAAAATTAGATTAGGTGCGCAAAATTGCAGCGAGTTTAATTCAGGCGCCTATACCGGAGAGGTTTCTGCACAAATGATAAGCTCAGTTGGTTGCCATTACGTTATTGTAGGGCATAGCGAACGAAGAACCTATTGCAATGAGAGCAGCGAGCAATTGACGCAAAAAATGAAACGCTCACTCGAAAATAAATTACATCCTATTTTTTGCATAGGCGAAAATTTAGAAGAAAGAAATAGCGGCAAACACTTTGAAATTGTAAAAGCACAATTAAAAAACGTGCTTTGCGGCTTTTCTGTTCATGATCTAAAAGATCTTGTGATAGCTTACGAGCCTGTGTGGGCCATTGGAACAGGAGTTACAGCCACTTCAGCACAAGCGCAAGAAATGCATGCCTTCATACGTAAAACCTTTTCAGAATTATTTGATGCTGATCTTGCCAATACATTACCAATTTTATATGGCGGGAGTTGTAACGCTCAAAACTCTAAAGAACTATTTGCCTGCAAAGATGTTGATGGCGGCCTTATTGGTGGCGCTAGTTTAAAGGCTGCAGATTTCTGTTCGATTGTTTCTTCATTTTAATTTAACAAAACAATAATTTATTTCATTTCTATTTGGGCGTGCCCCCGCCACGGAATTTCAGGAGGCGGGGTCGGGCTTTCGCCACTCGCTCTTTTTTATTCTTGCGCCGGAAACAATCTGGAAGCGCAAGAAATAAAAAAGGAGCTCAAACACTGGCTCAATCCCTCACGCGGCAGTAAGCCAAACATTATGAAACACTATCCTTGCCTTCTCACACTCCAGCTTTCCAAACTCTTTTCGAAGCACCATCTTATTATTAGCACCAATCTTCCTACGAAGACGCGTGCGGTGGCCTGGCCTTGCGTGCTAGGCGCGGAGCCTGTGCGGGGAATCGCATGGCCTTGATTTCTTTTGTTACTTTTCTTCATCAAGGAAGAAAAGTAAGTTCTTAAAGTTTTGATTCTTTTTTAAAAGAACAATATAGAAAATGCGGTATCTTTGAAAAAGAAATGTCAAATTACATCGCTTACTATTTTACAGTTGTACCGACGCAACCCGGCACCGATATTTTAATTGCAAGTTTAGGCGATGCAGGCTTTGAATCGTTTGTAGAAAATGAAGAAGGTTTTGAAGCTTATATTACAGAAGAATTAGAAAAGAACATCAACCTAAATAAATTTATTTTCGAAGATTTTAAATTCACTTTTGAAAAAGATAAAATTGAACAAAGCAATTGGAATTCAGAATGGGAAAAGAATTTTGAACCCGTATTGGTAGAAGACCTCTTATTGATCCGAGCGCCATTTCATGCCGAAGTAAAAAGTATAAAGCACGAAATTGTGATCATGCCCAAAATGAGTTTTGGTACAGGGCATCACGATACAACCTGGTTAATGTGCAAACAATTATTTGATCTTGAATTACAAGGCAAAAGTGTTTTAGACATGGGCACAGGGACAGGAATACTTGCTATTGTTGCCAAAAAACTTGGTGCTACAACAATTGTAGGTATTGACATTGATGAGTGGAGCGCCGAAAACGCTAAAGAAAATTGTATTGCCAATGATGGAGCCGAAATTGAAATTAGATTAGGGGATAAAGAATTGTTGGACAATTATAAAAGTTTTGATGTGATATTGGCCAACATCAATAAAAATGTTTTAAAAATTCAAATTCCTTTATACTCAAAGCTTTTAAAAGAGAATGGTATTTTATTAATGAGTGGATTTTTTACTACCGATGTAGAAGAACTTGAAAAATTCGTGAACGAAAACAAATTGAATCTTATTGACCGTTACGCTAAAAATAATTGGGCGGTGATGAAGTTGAAGAAAGCCTAATTTCGCATTAAATATTAAACTTTCTGTCAATTTTTTAAACCACAAAGACACTAAGGTTCCAAGAGAAATCAGATCAAAAAAACATGGCCTTTAACAAACCGCAGCATACGCTACTAATAGTCGCAAAGGAAACAAAGTACACACAGGCGAACCGAAGGTTCATAAACTTGGCGAACTTTAATTAGGCGTTAATATATACACAGTATTATAACTTAGAGGCTTTGTGTCTTAGTGGTTAAAACTAAACCGAATGTTGCGATCAATAATAACTGAGAAAATTCTTTTACAGAGGCAGAAACCACAGAGGGCTTTAAGCGCTCACACAGAGGTCGCAGAGAAAAACCGTGTTCATCATTAGGCGTTTAGAAGGGCTATGTGTTCTCTACGTGAACTCTGTGAGACTCGAAGACTCTCTGTGGTTTCTGCCTCTAAAACAGCGAAAGTCTAATTCCGGATCATCTTCAAATAATTCACCAACCCATGTAAATATTTTATTAGATCTTGGCCCTCTTTACAATTTACAACCATATCTAATTCGTCGGCCCTGCTTTGGTAGCCACATTTACAAGTTGCTTTTATGGAATTACTTAAAACGCTTGAGAAATCTAATTCAGAAAAGGATGCATTTATAAGCACATCGTATTTCTTTTTTATAATTTTTTCAGAGGCCTTGCCGTTTGGCAAACCAAAAAAACTTTTTTCTTGTTTTGTAAAGGTGATGAAGTTCTTGATCGCTGATTCCTTTACATGAATGTCTATATAATAAACATCCACTACTTTATCGGCCTCGTAAATAAATTTATCGATTGCATTTTTACTTGAGGCTGTTTTTGAATCAATCACCAAAGCCATGGTTTTGGTTTTATCCCAAGGTAAAAAGTTCCTCACGGCGGCTTCGCTATTCCTTAATCTTGCTGTGAGTATTAGTTCTTTTATAAAACCCATTAGTTATGATGCAGGACAGCATGACTGCCCACTGCTACTGTTTACTGTTTACTTACTTCATTAACAAATCTCTCTACTGTTTCTGCTAAACTAATATTGCTTCTTCCTCCTGCTGCGTTTATATGTCCGCCTCCATTGTAATGCGCTCTTGCAATTTTGTTCACGTCAATTTTTCCTTTGCTTCGTAATGAGATCTTCACCAATCCCTCCCACTCCACAAATAAAGCACAAAAATTAATTCCATTTATACCGAATGGATAATTTACCATTCCTTCTGTATCTCCTCGTTGATAATTGAATTCTTTAAGTTCGGCTTCGCTTAAAGCAATGTATGCTGTTTTATTATCGGGCAATACTTGAATTTTATTTAAAGCGTATCCTAATAAACGCATTCTATCTCTGCTATAGGTGTCGTAAACCGCTCCATGAACTTCTTCATGTTTCATTCCTGTTTTTAAAAGGTCAGATATGATCAAGTGTGTTTTATCATTTACACTCGGAAAACGGAACGAACCCGTATCTGTCATTAAGCCCGTATACAAACAGGCCGCTATTTTTTTATCCAACATTCGCACATGCCCCATTCCCTTCATCAGATCATAAACTAATTCGCAAGTGCTACACGCTTTTACATCCCATAAATAATATTTTGCTAATGCTTCTGGTTGCTGATGATGGTCAATGGTGATCTTGATGATATCCTTTTCGCGTAAATAATCGCCCAACCGTTCTACTCTTTTAAAACTATTAAAATCCAACACAAATAAAAGATCACTTTTATCTACATAAGCTCTCACCTTTTTTTCGTCGGTTTGAAAATTGAGAACTTTTTTAGTATCGGGCATCCAAGCCAAAAATTGAGGAGTTGCATTAGGCACTATCACCTTTACTTCCTTTTTAAGCTTTTGTAAATAAAGGCTTAGGCCTAAACTGCTTCCCATGGCATCTCCATCGGGATTCAAATGGGTAACGATGGCAATACGTTTTGCTTTTTTAATGGCGTCGCCTAACTTTTTGTAACTATCTCTCCTCATAATGTATAGCAAAAGTACCAATTTTTTGAGGGTTTGAAACACGAGTTATTGAAACTTATTTATTTGCGTGAGTATGTAAGAATACACTCACATCCAAACACTCAAATGAGGTAAAACTTAGAAGAGAAATATCGCTTTACAATGAAGCAAGGCCGTACAGCCCGCGTGAGCGATTGAAGCGAAAAGCCTTGCACGGGACTTTGCATTATGTTTGTTGGGCAAGGAGGCAACCGCAGGAAGCCACCGCAACCCTACAAACATTGCAAATTACAAGCAAGCTTGGAGTGAAAATCGCGACGGCAAGCAAACTTCCGTTGTGTTTAAGGTGAGCGAGCCGGCACGCACGCAAAACAAATTCCTTTATTTGCTAAAACACATCAAATGCACTATCTTTGCGCCCTATTAAAACAAAAAAATGGCAGGAAACATCACTTTTACAATGATCAAGCCCGATGCGGTTGAAGCTAACAATATCGGCGCAATTTTAGCAATGATCAATAAAGCCGGATTTAGAATACTGGCAATGAAATATATGCGTTTAACTAAGGCTCAGGCCGGTTTGTTCTACGACGTTCACAAAGAGCGTCCGTTTTACGGAGAACTTACCGAATACATGAGCTCAGGACCAATTGTAGCTGCTGTATTGGTTAAGGATAACGCGGTAGTTGATTACCGCAAGCTTATTGGGGCAACCGACCCATCTAAAGCTGATGAAGGTACAATTCGCAAGTTATTTGCCAAATCCATTGCCGCAAATGCCGTACACGGTAGCGACAGCGATGAAAATGCAAATATTGAGGCAGATTTTTTCTTCTCAAAACTAGAAAGATTCTAAAATTTAAACCCTGGCAATTGTCAGGGTTTTTTGTTAGCCGCGCTGAATGGATTTATCCACAAAAAGGCTTAGTTTATCAAGAAGAGTAACGAACTATAAACTGATTTTTTAATTTTGTAATTCAAATTTTAATCCACCTATGGAATCTCTCGAAAAAGTGAACACCGATTATCAAAACCAGTTGAACGACTGGATCAAACACGAAAAAGCGGCATTAGACCTTATAAGTTTTGTTGGCAAATTATGGTTCGAACGTTCAATTGAATTGATCCTCTTCCGTAATCAATTGCATGATAGAAGCGCAAGTGAGATCATGAGTTTACACTTATACGCAAAGAATATTGTAAAAAAACCTATTACTGTTACCGATACGGTTGCTTTAGCCAACGAAATTTATAAAAGTAATGTGGGGCCCGGACGAATTGACATTGGTAAATTAGCGTTTGAATGGCATAACGAAAAAGCAAATTATAAATCGCCAACCGATTTTATAAACGATAAACTAAAAGATCTTATTGGTCAAAAATCAAGTGTAACTCCTAAAGACGTTGTGCTATTTGGTTTCGGACGAATTGGACGTTTAGCTGCTCGCGAATTGATATCGCAAGCCGGTAAAGGCGAGCAATTACGTTTACGCGCTATTGTTACACGCGGCGGTAGTGATGAAGAAATTGTAAAACGCGCAGATCTTTTGCGTACCGATTCGGTTCATGGTCCTTTTCCGGGAACCGTAATTGAAGATCTTGCGAATAAGGCTTTGATCATTAACGGACACACCGTTCATATGATCGATGCAAAAAATCCGGAAGATGTAGATTATACAGCATACGGCATCAACAATGCTTTGTTGATCGATAATACCGGTGTTTTTCGTGATGATAAAGAATTGGGGCGCCATTTGCAGGCAAAAGGAATTGATAAAGTTTTATTAACTGCGCCAGCAAAAGGGAATGTTCCTAATGTAGTTCATGGTGTAAATCATGAAACAGTTGATCTTAAAACACAAAAAATATTTTCGGCGGCGAGTTGCACAACTAATGCTATCATGCCTATTTTACAAATCATTGATAAAGAATTAGGAATTCAAAAAGGGCATATTGAAACTGTGCATTCATATACCAACGATCAAAACTTATTAGACAACTACCATAAAAAATACCGTAGAGGACGTTCTGCTGCATTAAACATGGTAATTACTGAAACAGGTGCCGAAAGCGCTTTGAAAAAAGTATTACCTCATTTAGCAGGTAAATTCACGGCAAACTCTGTGCGTGTGCCAACACCAAACGTATCGTTGGCAATTTTGAATTTGAGCATCAATAAAGAAGTTACTAAAGAACAAGTAAATGATATTGTAAAAAAATACGCCTTAGAAGGAAAGTTGGTAGAGCAAATTCAATACTCTTTCAGTAACGAACTAGTAAGTACCGATATCATTGGAAATCCTTGCGCGAGTGTATTTGATAGCCAAGCCACAATTATTTCACCTGATAAAAAAACTATTATACTTTATGTATGGTACGATAACGAATATGGTTATACCCGCCAGGTGATACGCTTTAGCAAGCATATTAGCGAGGTGAGGAGAGCGGTTTATTACTAGATATATAAGCCACGAAATACACTAATTTGTGAAGGTATAATTCACTAGATATTGAAAATTCGTGTATTTCGTGGCTAAAAAAATTTGAAGCAATGCCACAATTCCCCGAAACCGAATTAATATTAACGCCCGAAGGACGTGTATATCATATTAATTTATTGGCAGAAGATATTGCGGATGATGTTATTGTTGTTGGAGATCAAGGACGCGTTGCACAAATTTCATCGTACTTTTCGAAGATTGATTTTAAAACCGAGCACCGAGAATTTATTACGCATACCGGTTGGTATAACGGAAAACGCATTACTGTTTTAAGTACAGGCATTGGAACCGATAATATTGATATTATTTTAAATGAATTGGATGCAGCTGTAAACATCGATCCAAAAACGCGTACATTAAATTCAAAACTACGTTCGTTGAACATCATTCGCTTAGGAACCAGCGGAGCCTTACAAAAAGAAATTCCTGTAAATGGATTAGTAGTTAGCACGCATGGTTTAGGTTTTGACGGCTTGTTGAATTATTATGCCAATTTTAAAAGCATAAACGAGGATGCCATAAGCGAAGCTTTTATTAAACACTCGAACTGGGATCTAAACCTACCCTACCCTTATTGTGTAAAGGCTTCCGATAAACTGCTTTCTAAATTTACAGAAGGGTTTCATCGCGGAATTACGGCTACCGCACCGGGTTTTTACGGTCCACAAGGCCGCCAAATACGTTTAAAGGCAGCAAAACCCAACCTCAACGAAATATTAACGGATTTTAATTTTGATAACAAAAAGATCAGTAATTTCGAGATGGAAACATCGGCATTGTATGGTTTAGGGAAATTATTAGAACATGAATGTTTAACAGTATGTGTTATCATTGCTAATCGCGTGCGAAAAGAATTCACCAGCGATTACAAAAAGAGTGTTGAAGTATTAATTGAGAATTGTTTAAATAGAATATAAAATAAACTTTGTGTTTGGTGCCTTACTGGCAAAACAGTATGACAAAAAAAGAATTAATAGAACAGATAAGAACTAAAAAAAGTTTTTTGTGCGTTGGTTTAGATCCCGACACCGATAAAATGCCTTTTCATTTAAAAAATTCCGACGATCTTATATTTGAATTCAACAGAGCAATTATTGATGCTACTGCGCCTTATTGTGTTTCGTTTAAACCCAATTCGGCATTTTACGAAGCTTATGGCTTAAAAGGAGTGGCGGCACTTGAAAAAACAATTCTTTACATTAAAACAAAATACCCAAAACATTTTGTAATTGCAGATGCAAAACGTGGCGATATTGGAAATACCAGCGCCATGTATGCCAAAGCATTTTTACAAACCATGAATGCAGATGCAATTACAGTTGCACCTTATATGGGAAAAGATTCTATAGAACCATTTTTACAATATCCAGGCAAATGGGCTATTGTTTTAGCGTTAACTTCAAACCCGGGCTCAGCAGATTTTCAAATGCTCGACCCAGGGTTTAAGGAACTCTACAAACACGTGATCACAAGTTGTCGCTCTTGGGGAAGTAGCGAAAATATGATGTTTGTAGTTGGTGCCACACGTTCAGAATGGTTAAAAGATATTAGAGCGATAGTGCCTGATTATTTTTTACTGGTGCCGGGCATTGGCGCACAAGGCGGATCGTTGGAAGAAGTTTGTAAATACGGGCTTACAAAAGATATTGGTCTTTTGGTAAATAATAGTCGCGGTATAATTTATGCAAGCGCAGGAACCGATTTTACAGATATGGCGGCGAAAGAAGCAAAGAGAATACAACAAGAAATGAGTAATTACATAAAATAAAAGATATAATGGAAAATAAACCAAATCATCAGATAGATATTGAATTAAGCGAAGAAATTGCTGAAGGAATTTATTCGAACCTTGCCATCATCACACATTCTCAATCGGAATTTGTGATCGATTTTGTAAAAATGATGCCGGGTATTCCAAAAGCAAAAGTAAAATCACGTATTGTACTTACACCTCAACATGCAAAACGTTTGGTAAAAGCGTTAGCAGATAATATTGCAACCTTCGAACAAATGAATGGGAAAATTAAAGATATTGAAAGCCCCTTTCCTATTGTGTTTGGCGGACCAACTGCCCAGGCATAGAAGGCTTTTAATTCACATCATATCGCCCTTTATAACTGCGCGTAATAACACGATAAAGAACTTTAGGCGTGAATGCTTTAATATCGTAACGCAACCCAAGGGAGTAGCATACATCCATGATGTTGATCTTTCCAACTACATCTTGCACGCCTACTCTCATTTTATATTGCAAAACAGCTTTTAGTGGTCCTATTTGGCGCTCGTACCCTAAACCAAAATTAGCGCCTATCCAAACTGAATTAACTTCCGAATTAATTGGGTATTTATCTGCAAGATTTTGAAAATCCTCTTTTCCTGTAAAATAACCCTTGAATTGATTTATACTTATTCCTGTAATTGGATAAATAACCGCATTACTTCTTTTAAAGCGTGCTAATAGTTGAATATTTGCCTCGTATGTTTTTGCATTGATATTATACCAGGTTGGTTCAATATTTATGGGAGCGTACTGATGAAACTCTAAGGCTAAACGAGCTAATTTATTTCCTCCGTAAACCATTCCTATGTTAAAGCCTGTAGCGTCGTTGAACTCTCTAACATTACGACTTAAAAATATAACGCTTCTGGTTATTCCAATTCCAAAGCCAAGGGTAGTTTTTTTTAATTCGATCTTCTTTTTATCGAGGGTTCGCTTTTTGCTAATAGATGTTTTTTGCCCTAAAGCTACCATACATAAGCACATTGCTATTATAAATGAAAACGTCCTCATTTATACAAATTTACCTAAAAAAAGTATAAAGATCTTACCGTCAGTCCAAAATTTAATAAATGTTAAGCGCCACTTCACAAGTGGTTGTTTTCCCAAATGTTTTGGTACCTTTATTGGCATCAACAACACAATAATGAGTTATTTATTTCATAAAAGAACTGTTTTAAGCCTATTTATATTTGTTTTAAGTCTTTCATGGGCTTTTGGGCAAGTTACTTCTCAGCCTAAAAAAAAGAACTATTTACAGTTATCCGGTGTTATTCTTGACCAAGATAGTTTAACTCCAATTCCGTTTGTATCTATTATGGTAAATGATAAAGGAAGAGCCGTGAGTGATTATTATGGTTTTTTTACGGTTGTAGTTTCTGCAGGTGATATGGTGCAATTTCTTTCCGCATCACACAAAACTCGTTTTTATAAAGTAGATGATACCTGTTCGTTAAAACATTACTATGCTATTCAAGTTCTAACAAAAGATACAATTCAATTACCTGTTGTGGATGTTTACCCATGGCCAAGTAAGGATGAATTTAAACGTGCTTTTCTTTCGCTTGACCTTGCTTCAACCGATTACGACCGAGCCGATAAGAATTTAAATCAACAAGCCCTTACATATATTGAGCGCACCATGACCGTTAGCGGTTCGGAAGCATACAAAAACACGATGCAGAATTACTATACTAAAGTTTATACAGCCGGTCAGCAACCACAAATTCAATTAATGAACCCAATTGCTTGGGCTCAATTTATTGATAGCTGGCGTAAGAAGAATAAAAAAGAGAAGCCGAAAACAAAAGTGGTGAATAAGTTGAATGAAGATTAATCTTTCAACAAAGTAATACTACCGGCTTTGTAGATCTTTTGTCCTGAAATAGCTCTGTATAAGAATCTGTAAATGTAAACACCTTCTTCGCACATTTCACCTTTGTATGTTCCATTCCACATAGCATCATCACCTTCTTTAAAATATAATTCTTTTCCCCAGCGATCGTAAATGGTCATTTTAATTATTGAGAGTCCATCTCCATAAACTTTAAACTCATCGTTTAATCCATCACTATTCGGTGTGAACGAATTTGGAACATAAATCAAATGGTCTTGAGTGATCTCGATACAAATTTGATCGTTAACTGTGCAACCAAATTCATTTGTTGCTTTTACAGTATAGCATGTGCTCTTTGTTGGAAATACTTGTGTCATTGGACAATTCTTACAATAAATACTTGGCCCATCTATCCACGATAAAGTTCCACTTCCAACAGCGGCAATATACATAGGTTCATTGATGTTAAAGGTTGTGTCTCTTCCTGCATCAACAATTGGTAAAGGGTTTACTTGAACCAAAACAGTACGCGTAACAGGGCATAATCCATTGTTAGAAATATTTACCGAATACACAGTAGATACAGGCGACGAAACGTGCACTTCTGCTGCGTTAGGATCATCCATATTGTCAATTGGCCACCAAGTATGAATACTACCACCTGAAGCAATAAGTGTGGCAAGTTGCCCCAAACACACTGCTACACTTTCTGATACCGTTGCATTTGTAAGATACGGAACAACATAAATGGTTAAATTCTTTTGATCACTGCAAGTAACATTGCTATAGGTATTGCTTCCAATAACTGTATACGTTGTATTGCTATTTGGACTTGCAATTACTACGGCACCGTTTGGTGTATTTAAACTACCTGCAGGCGACCAAGTATAATTTACAGCACCCAATGCGGTAAGTGTTGCGCTTTTGCCTGCACATACATACAATAGTTGATTTCCAAGGTCAACAGTTGGTGTTGGAATAACATTAATTACAACCGAACCAGAACCAATACAAACACCGTTATCGCCAATCAAATAATATGTTTGTGTATTGATAGGCGTTGCAATAGCTGATGATGGAATGCTTGCATTTAAACTACTGTTGGCTGTCCACGTAAAACCATTTGTGGCACCGAGAGGAATTAGCGTTGCTGAACTTGCAACACACATCACGGTTGGATTTGCCGCAATTGAAAAAGTTGGTGCAGGTGCAACAGTTATTGTAACTGCAGTGCGAACTGAATTAGTACCGCAACTTAACTCCTCAATATAATACGTTGTGTTTATTGCTAATAAAGGAGTAATAAATATATTGGCTCCAGCAAGAGGTGTACCACCTATTGCAACGTTGTACCAATTAACTCCACAGCTTATTGATGTTGTTAGTACGGTAGATTTACCTGAACAAATAGTTAAACTCGAAGGGTTAGTTGTATTTGGTGGAGCAAGAGGAATGCATCCATCAAACTTAACAAGAAAACCATCAAATGAACCACCACCGTAAATTGTTTGATGAGAGCCTGAGCTTGTAATTATTCCAGCGGCGCTATTTGACTGTCCGGTTATATAAACATTTCCTAATTGATCGGTACTACATATACACCATTTTTCAGTTCCAGCACCGCCATAATATGTTCCCCATAATCTTAAACCTGTGGGATCAAATTTCACTAAATAGGCATCGCCAACACCACCACTATAATTTGGTTGGTATGCACATGGTGTTGAAATAGAATTAGTAGATGTAGATATTCCGGCTACATAAATATTACCAGATGGATCAATTGAACAATAACTATAATCCTCGGTAGAACTACCTCCATAAAATGTACACCATTGTCTTGCGCCTGCTGCATTAAGTTTAAGTAAAAATGCATCAGAAACTCCTCCTCCAAATGCAGGTTGATGTGAACTTGAAGTACTAATTACTGTTTGAGAAGCGGCTGAAGTTGTTCCTGCAATATAAATATTCGCCGATGCGTCCAAAACACAATTATATGCCCAATCATCTCCTGTACCTCCGTAATATGTGCTCCATTGCCTTAAACCATTTCCGTCAAATTTTGCAATAAATGCATCTCCCCACCATGAAGAACCACCTCCATAAACTGGTTGGTAAGCACCTAGTGAGGAAATTCCGGAGGGAGAAGTACTTGATCCTACTAAATAGCTATTACCTACTGCGTCTACTGTACACGTATACGCACAATCGTAAACAGCTCCGCCATAATAAGTGCCCCATATGCGAGTTCCTGAATTATTAAATTTGGCAAGAAAACCATCAGCAAAACCACCGCCAAATGTTGGTTGATGACTACCAGGAGTTGAAATAATATTTGGATTTGAAGAATCTGTTTGTCCACTAAGATAAATGTTTCCTGCCCCATCAAACGTACATCCGCCTCCCCAATCATCGCCTGATCCACCATAATACGTTCCCCATTGGCGAACGCCTGCATTATCGAACAATACTAAAAACGCATCGCCCATGTTGCTACTTGTAGAGCCTGCATAATTTGACTGGTGACTGCCCGGTGTTGAAATTACTCCAGTTAAAGTTGAAGTTGTTCCACCAACCATAGCCACGTAATTTCCGGAGTTGTCTCCTGCGCATAAATTTGCAAAATCACCACCGGAGCCTCCATAATATGTTGCCCATAATCTTACGCCAGCTGAATTAAATTTCACCAACACTGCATCACCCCACCAAGCAGAACTATTTCCACCATAAGCCGTTTGGTGAGCTCCCGAGGTTGCAATATTGTTTGTTGATTCTGAAGCTCCGGAAGAATACGTATTACCAATTGCATCAGCAAATGTATACCAAAGTGCATCTTCCAAATTTCCTCCGTAAAATGTGCCCCACAAACGAACGAGTGGATCAATGATCAATTCTTGAGAGGGATCTACATTTACAATATCAAAGGAAACCATTGAATTTTGTATCAGCCATTTTGCTTTTAGTTTTCTTCCACCTTGTAAAACTAGTGGCGCTTGTTCTGTTAATGTTCCTAAAGGCGTTTCAATAATAAGTTCACCATTTTTGTTGATGCTTAATTTTTTTGCGCCTTTAATGTTTAATTTAATTTTACTATGATCAGCGCCAGGTGCAACAATATAATCGTATTTTAAACTTCCATTCTTTTCGTACCATTTAAGATTTATGCCCTCGTACAAATTTTGATACACCACGCTTTTGTAGCTTTGCACACCTAGTACACCATTTGGACAAACTTCTGTATAGTAATTTTCGTAACCGGGTAGTTGATCTTGTTTTTTTACTGTTGCGCTTTCATTCGCTCCTACCCAATCAATATCCAAACGGTAAACCGTGGTCTGCTCCGGTATTTTATCATTTATACTGCGATGAATTGCTGAGTGGGCATCTTCTTTAGTTATTTTTTTCCATTTATCTACACGATACGTTTGGTATGATACGCCGTTGTTGCGTAAATGGAAAACCAAATTGCCACTATTACCAGTAAATAAAATATCAGTGCGAGATTTGGAAAATTGATCGCCAACTTGCCCTTTGTTCTCTTTAAAAGAAATAACTTGAGTTTTGCTCAAAGGAGTTTCTTTCGCACCAATAATGAATGAATGCAATAGAAAAATGAATAAGAATATGTTCAATTTTACAATGTTTGACATATTTCAAAAAAGGCGACCTGTTTGCATAAATTTAATGAATAATTACTTAAAAAAAAAGAAATCCAAATAAGTGCAACAAAACACCTTTTAAATGGTTTAATTTATTTTAGATGTTCGTTAATTTATAGTTTAAATATACTAAAATCTAAATATTTTAGAAAGTCAGGTAATTATGATTTTTTTCATTCCCTCAGCCTAAATTGATTTAATTATCCTGCTCCCCAAGGCACATTTATCCTTTACTCATTTGCTAATAATTTACCCTACCAATTGTTGTACTTTTTGCGTAAATTAACTTAATTCGTAATAATAAAAAGTAAAACCAATGGTTAATCGTTCCAAAAACCTAATTAGTCGACTCATTCCTTTGTTGATCTTACTTCCGCTTCTTTTTACTTATTGTAAGAAAAAAGATCCAAAGATCGAAGATCGTTTAGATAACAGCGCGCCTTATTATGATAAGATCCCGAGAGTGAAAATTGAGAATTACGTGAACCGTTTATTTATTGATATTATTGGTCGTGAGCCTTTTGATTCGGAGATGCTGATCGAAACAGATAATTTGATCGCTAGCAACTTATCAATTAGCACTCGCGAAGCACTTATTTTAAAATTACAAACAGATCAAACTTACAGGGCAGGCGATTCTTCATACGCTATTGCTGCAAGTAATCGTATTTATGATCTTATGACAACCCGCTTATGTGAAGGCTTTACCACTAATGATTTCATGGGAGAATATGGCATCTCACAATTTGCCAGATTAAGTGATTCTTTACTTGGAAATTGGGCTGGTTTTTACGCTAATAAAGCAAACTCTGAGGCAATTCTTGCGGCGGCAACAGCCAAGTGGAAATGGTATCATAAAGAAATTACAATTGAGGTTTATTGCACGATTTTGATCAATAACTCCGTTACGTTCACAAAAACGGACTCATACATGGGCAACGAAGATAACACCATCAAATACACATTTAATGATCTTTTATTCAGACAATACACTTTAAACGAGTTCGAAGTTTCTCGAGACATGATTCTTATGAGTAAATCTGGTATCTTATTTGGAAAAACCGGACACAGCAAAGGCGACTACATGTATATTTTAACTCATAGCAATGAATTTTATGAAGGAACCGTTAAATGGTTATATAAAACTTTCTTAGTTCGACTCCCAACCACTGAAGAGTTGGTGCCACTTATGGCAACATTACCGGTGGATAAAGACATCATTAAAATTCAACGTAATATTTTAAAAACAGATGAATATGCAAATTTCTAATACAGGCATAAAAAAACTTGCGCTTATCGCACTATTCTGCGTTGGCGGTGTATTTAGCTCTTGTAAAAAGCAAGAAACAAAATACGAGTACGAAGTAAATAACGAAAACATACTACCTGCCAACGTTAATAAAACACGTTTAAAGACCACCGATCAATACGTGGCCATTTTATACGCTAACTTATTTCAAAAGGCATTATCTTCAAATAATTTATTTACGATTTCACAATGTTTTGATTCGGTTGGAGATCAAATTTTGGCACGTCAGATATTAATTGCAAACCTGATGAAAAAACCTGGGGTAATTTTACCAACGGTAGCAAGCATGAACGCAAATATTGAAGCTTTCATTAACGAAACTTATGTTCGCTTTTATGTTCGTAATCCCACAGAGTCAGAAAAAGCATACCTGAAAAAAATGATACAGGCCGATCCAAATTACACGCCTGAGATCATTTATATTTCTTTTGCGCTATCTGACGAATACATGTACTACTAATCTAACCTTCAACACAAACAATAAATGAAAAGAAGAGACTTTTTAAAGAAAGCATCATTAGCAGCCGCAGGCTCTATTGTTGCTCCTTACATTTTACCTTCGGGTAGATTGTTTGCCGGAAATAATGTTCAGTCGGCGCAACACGTGGTGTTAGTAATGTTTGCCGGTGGAGTTCGTCACCAAGAAGCTGCATTGCAAGGTTATTTACAATTAGGTCAAGGTGGGAAAATAACATCGCTAAATACCTCGGCCAACGCAGGTAATATTATGCCAAGCTTATTTAACGGCTTAGCACCTAACGGAAGTTTAACCCCAATTGTATATGGTACCGGAACCACAGGAGCAACTCCGATTTCACCAGTTATTTCGGGAGCAACATCTATTCAATCATTGGGAACTACTTTTAAAGAGGTACGTTGCATTACAGCGGGGCATTATGATGGCTGGACAGCCTTATTACAAGGTAATCGTGTTGCATCACAAGGCTTAAAGCAAAAACCGGTTTACCCAACAATTTTTGAGTATGTTAGAAGAGAGATGGGCTTACCCGCCACCAAAGTGTGGTTTGTTGGAAATGGTATTGGAGCATCGCTTCCTTTATTGAATTACAGCGAGCATCCAAATTATGGCGCTAAGTATGGCGCTAACTTCTTTGCTCCATTGGTAACTTTTGGTGCACAGGGGCAAGCATGGTATGAAGATGCAAAAGCTTACGATCCAACAACCGAATTAGCCCCAATGTATGCCATGAAATCTTTTCTAGATAAGAATTTCTCGAATATTGGTAAACCACTACCTGACCTTAAGAACACTGAAGCTGAAAAGTATGATATACACAACTTCATGAAACAAATGTTCACTAAAACGCATAATAATTCCGTTGCAGCTCCTCCGGGTGCAAACAATGGTGATGCGCGTAACATTGGATACTGTGCGGAACTAATGAAATACTTCAAGCCTACTTTAACTGTTGTTAATTTAAGCGCAGTAGATGCTTGTCACCAAAACTATACCGGATATTTACAAGCTTTACATCAAGCCGATCACTCGGTTGGATGGTTGTGGAATTATATTCAAACACAAATTCCTGAAATGTCAAACAATACAGTAATGTTAGTTGCTCCTGAGTGCGGAAGGGATTTAAATCCAAATCCAATAAAAGATAATAATAATTATTTCGCTTACGATCACTCAGATGCTAATTCATTACGAACTTTTACGTCTATCATAGGCGGTACCACGCCTGCAGGTTTAGTAAAAGGAGATGCAACCACTCCAATTGGCTTAAACACAAACGTGGTTCCTACAATTGCTGAAGTTCTTGGGATAAAGAATCAAGTAACAAGCGCTGGATTCTTGGCTCCTGGAACCCAATCATTCTATGATCTAATGTCATAATAAAAAAAATGAAAAAGTATTATCTCAATAGTTTCTTGTTTGCATCGCTTTTTGTTGTGATGCTAATTTCGTGTAAAAAAGACGAACCTGTGCCGCCTAACCCTTTTGATGATCCGTCTTTGGATCCTCCTCCAGCAACACCGTCCGGATACAATCCTTCTCCAACATCGTTTGAATATATCTATGATAAAATATTCAATAAAACGTGTAATAACTCCGGCTGTCATGATGGAACTTTTGAGCCAGATTTTAGGAATATAAGTAGCTCTTATAACTCTTTGGTGTATGCGCCAATAACAAACAATCCTAATACAAGCAATTATAATTTCCGTGTACAACCAGGAGATGCTTCCAAATCTGTACTTATTTCTAGACTTGTGCAAATCCCAGGAAAAACAGTTGGATCCACCTTAACCTTTGGACAAGGTAGAATGCCTTGGAATGACACAACATGGAAATTCTCGGCACAAAACTCAACTTACATTCAAAATATAACAGACTGGATCAATGCAGGTGCTAAGGACGTGTTCGGAAATCCTGCTATACAAGGGAATAAAAATCCAAACACCATGGGATTACAGATCACTAATACCGGTAATTCTACTGCCTTTCAACGACCAAAATTTATCAGTATATCAAAGAGCAATGGTCCTATTGATGTTTGGTGCTATGTTGTTGATGACAATACATTGCCACAAAACATGGTAAGCGCGGAAATAAAATTCTCATTAAACCGTTTTGATTTTTCAAGCGCCGTTACGCAAACATTAAGTTATACAAGTAGCGGCAATAGCTATCTCGATATGCCTTTAGATAATACAGTACAGTATAATTATAAGCTAACTAGTTTTAATTTAAATACAGTATTGAATGATACAGGTTACATTTTCATTCGCACCTACATTCGCGATACTGATCATGCAACACCTTCTGAAACTCCAAATAATGGATCGTTGTACTATACAGATTACTTCATTCTTAAAATCACCCCGTAATATGAAAGCACTAATTTCAACTTTAGCTATTGCGGCCCTACTTATATCTTGCAAAAAAAAGGAAGAGCCAGCTCCTGACCCTATTCCAACGCTGGAGATTGTGAGTATATCACCGTCAACCGTAAAGGAATTTCAGGATTCGGTAATTATCAAATTGAAATACAAAGATGCTAATGGAGATCTTGGTGACCAATCACCGGATTTACATTCGCTTTATGTAAAAGACAGTCGTTTACCAAATCCGGATACATATCATGTAAAACCATTGGCACCTATTTCGAGTGATAATATTCCAATTGAAGGCGAATTAACCATTAAGTTAAATGCTTTGTTCTTATTAGGAACAGGTACATCTGAGGCAACCACACTTAATATTAAAATTAAAGATCGAGCGGGTAACTGGAGTAAAGAAGTTACGTCTGCACAACTAACCATCACTAAGTAATTTGAAAAAAGTAACCTTTATAAGAATATTTCTTTTATTGTTGTTTGTTTGTAATGGATTAGAAGACCTAAGATCTCAAGTTCTTCAAAATACAAATATGCAAACAAATACCATCACGCTTTGTCGCTCAAAGTTCTATGATGATGGTGGTCCATCTGCCCCATATCTTTCTGTATTAAACACGGTGGTTGTTCAAACACTAACAATTATTGGAGGTGGTCCAATTACAATGACATTCAATCCAGGGTTAACTCAAACACAAATTCAAGCTGGAGATTTTATTGCTTTTTACGATGGTATGAATACCCTTGCGTCGCCGGTTGGTGGTCCGTTTACAGCAATTAATCCTGGAAATCCTTTACCACCTATTATTGCACCTTCCGGAACACTTACTGTGGTTTGGTCAGAGAATGGAAATACAGTGGGACATGGCTGGAACGGCGGATGGTTCTCTCTGGCTCCACCTCCAATTGCTCCAACAACAAGTATTAGCTCAGTTCCTTCGTGTAGTTCCACTATTATTACCATGACAACTACTGAAGGCGTACTGTGTGATTCGTTAAAGGCAAATTATTTTAATATTACTGGGCCCGTTTTTCCTGTTATAAGCACTATTATTCCTACACCATGTAATAATGGAACTTGTAATGTATTTCAAATTCAACTAAACACTCCGGGCTTAAGTCAAAATTGTAACTATTCCATTAATTCAACTTTATTTAGGAAAGATAAATGTGATAGCATTTATAAGTATCAAAATCTTATTACAACGTTCTCAATTGTTACGTGTCCAATAACAGGAAGCATCAATGTAGCTTCTTCTAATACGGTTTGTGCTTATAGTTGTACCGCCAATGTTAGAGCGGTAGTTCCTGCATCTGTATGTCTCACTTTAAATTATACATGGGATAATAGTTTACCTCCAACACCCGGGCCTCATGCCATCTGCCCAACTGTTACTACCGTATATAATTGCACAGTTCAAGTTGCTTCTACCTCAAATTCAGTTGTAATAACGCGAACAGTTTTTGTGATCGATCCGCAAATAAATGCTTTGGCATCCAATTCAATTTGTCAGGGTACTAATTTTAATTTTTCCGGGACGCCAAGTCCCGGCGCATGGTTTGGGCCAGGAATTACAAATACGTTAACAGGATTTTTCTGTTCGGGGTGCACCTCTGCCGGAGTTAAAACAATTACCTACCAGGTTCAAAACTGTTTTGCAACAACTACCGTAAATGTTATTGCCATCAATGTAGGAAGTGCAGATGCAGCTTGTTTGAATGGCCCTAGTTTTACCGTTACAGGAGGAACTCCCGGAGGCGGAGTTTGGTCTGGCCCACATATCTCAACAACCGGTGTTTTTACACCAACGCAAGTTGGATCGTTTTTAATTACGTATAGTGTTGGCCCATGTGCATTAAGTAAATCTGTTCATGTTACCAATGCATTAACTGTTCCTTCGGGAACAACTAATATTTGTAGATCCAACTGGTACACATACCTCGTTAATTTACCTGGAATTTCACCTGCAGGTGGAAGGTTTTATAAAGTTGGGCCTGGAATTTTAAATACTGTTATAGGAACATTTAGCCCTAATCTTGCAGGAGTTGGAATGCATGTAATAACCTACTCTTTACTTAGTGGATGTTCAGAAACATTTGCTGTGAACGTATTGGATATAGATGTTACTCCAAGTACCGCTACAACTTGTCCATCGCATATTCCCTTTTTATTATCAAGCTTTCCTTCTACCGCTACTCCAGCCGGTGGCAGTTGGAGCTGTTCTGTTGGAGGGGCAATACAAAACCCCGGAACAGGAATGTATAATCCTTCGGCCGGTGGTGTAAACAACCACAATGATTTTTTAGTTTACAAAGCATTAAATGGTTGTCCTGATACAATTTTAATGCGGTGTATACGAACTAATATTACAATTGACAGCTTGTTCTTTTGTACCACCAGCAATACACTTCAACTCACTAATAGTTTTGCAACATTTAGTTATGCACCGTCGGGAGGTATTTATAGCGGACTAGGTGTAAGTTTTGCAGCAGGGAATTATATTTTTAATCCTAGTACAGCAGGACCCGGTGTTCATACCTTAAAGTATGATATCAATACCTGTACCGACTCTATAAAAATGATTGTTTATCCAGCGGTGGTAACTGTTCCGGATTTAACAGTGTGCTCAACACATCCAACACTATCTCTTGTAACACCACCTTTACCATTTGGAACTAATTGGACCGGCGGACCAGGCTTAATAACTCCTTCGCTGGGAATTATGAATCCGGGCGCTGTGATAGCAGGAAATCAATACACTTATACATTTGTAAACAGAGCCGGTTGCGGCACAGGTAGTGCAAAAGTTTACGTGTACCAATTTGTGCCTGCAAATATTTCAAATCTTGCGCCTGTACATTGTTATAAGAATACAACGTATACATTCAATACAATTCCACCAAACGGAACCCTCATTGCAGTAAGTACAATTACACCCAATACGTTCAATCCATCGGTAGTTGGAGCCGGCCAATATACGATAACCTATGAGTTTGGTATTGGAGCTTGTTTTACCAGCACTAGTGTTGTTGTTAAAGTTTATCCACAGCTAACTACTAGTGCTAGTATTTCCTCACCAACTATTTGTTTAGGACAATCTTCCATACTCAACATAAAAGGAACCGGCGGTTTACCAACAGTTACGCAATACACTTATAATTGGACAAATAATTTAACTCAACAAAACACACACAATGTAGTTCCAAATGCAACAACCGTATATACATGCGTAACTATTGATGGCTGTTCTGATCCAGTTATCGACACGTTTAGAGTTTTTGTTTATCCGTCTTATTACCCTGCATTTGTTACACCAATAAAACAATGTTATGGTGTGGCTGCGCAAGTAACTACCAATATCACACCTTCAACAGGGCCTTACACATATACATGGAATACTACCCCTGCTCAAAATGGAAGTGTATTAAATGGTTTAGCAGGGAAGAATTACATTTTAAAAATAAAGAACACAGCTACGGGTTGCACAAAAGATACATCTATTGTTATTCCGGGGTATAATGCAATTAAAGCACTCTTCTCGCCTAACCCGAATTTAAGTTGCGTTCCATTTGAGGAAAGCAATATTTCATTCCTCGACCTCAGTAATGGAACTACCGGCGGTTCTTGGAGTTTTAATGGGCAAGCGCAGTCTTATACACCTGGTCAAACTGTATCGCACGATTTTGTTAATGCAGGGAATTATAACGTAACATTAAATGTGGTGAACGAAGGTAATTGTCCGAGTTCATATGCCTTATCAGTTTGTGTGCTTGAATCAACCGATATCTTTTTACCCGATATTTTCTCGCCAAATAACGATGGTGCCAATGATGTATTGTATTTACGTGGTAATGGTGTAAAAGAAATGCTATTCCAAATTTACGACCGTTGGGGCAACAAAGTATTTGAATCTACAAACGTAAAAGATGGTTGGGATGGAACGTATAAAGGAAAAGATGCTGAACCTGGTGTTTATGCTTATTATTTAAACGTTACCATGTTCACTGATAAAAAATTAGTTCAAAAAGGTGATATTACCCTTGTAAGATAATAATGAAAGGAGTTTACATAGCATTGTTTTTAAGTATTGGCATCGCTAATGCTCAAGACATTCACTTCTCTCAATTTTACGAATCTCCATTACTACTAAATCCTGCCGCAGCCGGCGCAAGCAATAGCGATTTTAGGTTTGTGATAAATTATAAGAACCAATGGAAAAGTGTTATCAATCCATTTAAAACAATAGCTCTTGCCTTTGATTCACGAGCTTACTTGAACAAAAAGAAAAAAGGAAATCACATTGGTTATGGTTTTAGTATGTATAATGACAAAGCCGGAATGAGCAAGGTTACTACCAATCAAGTTAACCTCGATCTGTCTTATCATGTATATTTTAGCCGAAGTAGTAGTTTGAGCGCTGGAGTAAAAGCAGGTTTCTTTCAACGCAGTATCAATACCACCGACCTTAAATGGGATACTCAGTATGATGGTAAAACCTACGACCCTTCGCGACCAACTAGGGAGAGCGCCATTTTTCAAAGCTTCTTAAAGTTTGACCTTGCCGCGGGTATATTGTATAAATATTATAGTAGAGCCAATGGATCCCGTTTTGAATTAGGTGGGTCAATGGCGCATATTACAAAACCAAAGATCTCGTTTTATTCATCCGACCCTTCGCTGAACTTTAAATACATTGGGCATATGCATGCACAATTAAAAATGGGTGAGAATACTTTATTTTTACCTTCTGCTATGTACGCGTTACAAGGTAAGCACCAAGAGATCATATTCGGTGGAAGTATTAAATTTTTAATTGGTCAGTCGACTCGGGAAAAAGTTATACTAAATACATTCACTCTTATTTCATCTGCCATACAATTTGGCGCTTATTTACGCGCAAAAGATGCATTGATATTTACGGCAGCAATGGATTACAAACGTAACATGACCTTTGGTGTAAGTTATGATGTGAATACATCAAAACTTAGTCAGGCTAGTAAACGCCGTGGTGGTTTGGAGTTATCATTCATCTTAAAAGGTCTAAACAATTCTAAGGCCAAAGGAAATAAGAATGATAGGTAATGATCTAAACTCTTCTTGCTATTATCTCGCCTGTTAACACATTAGACTCGATCAGTTCTCTTAATCTATCTTTAAACTCCTTTATTCCCATCCATTCATCAAGCATGAGATCCATTCGCTCATACGCAATAAAATTACATTTGTAAGTTCCAAGCAGCGCTATAGTTTCAAGGCACTTAATGGTATCTGCAATAATCGGGTAATTAAATTCGAAGCAAATAATTTCAATATCAGTTCTCATTCCCCTAAAAACTTCCGATTCATAACCTTCCACATCAATTTTGCAAAGTTTAGGTACACCATATAGTGCACATAAACTCTCAAGGGTAAGTACGCTTACTTTTTCTTTCTTGTTCCAATGAAAGTTCGAAACATGCGTGTATGTTTTTACAAAATCAATCGACAGAGTTGAGCATTCATCTGTTTCGTCGCATAACAATAACTCTCCTTCGCTTTCATTACTTCCTAATGCCGCACGAACTAAAGTAACGTTCTTGTTATTCTGATACTTTTTTTGGAGAGTACTCATGCATTTGCTTTGAGGCTCAACGCAAATAACTTTTGTGTTAAGCTTTAAAAACACGTCTGTTCTTTCGCCTATGTTAGCTCCAATATCAAAACATAAATCTCCGGCCTTGATAAATTGCCGATAAAAGCGCATCATTTCACTTTGCTTAAAATATTTTTTTATGAATTGAGGGATGTACATTATAAAAAGGCCTTGTGTTTATAAAGCTCAGGTTTCGGCTACTCTACAATGATCTTCTCGCTGTAAATCTTTTCATTTTCTGAAGTGATTACAGTATAATAATATCCAGCAGCACATTTACTAATATCAATAGTATTATCTCCTGCTTTTAATTTTTGTTTATACACCATTTGCCCAATGGAATTATAAATTACGATCTCAGGCTGCTCAAGTTTTTCATTTAACTCCACTTTAAAATTCCCCTTACTTGGGTTTGGATAAATTTTGATTGGATAACCCATCAAGATTTTCTTTAATCCAGTGCATGAAGTAACAGATTGAGTGATCACAGCATTAGAACAACCATTGCCATTATTACTATATACATAATACTGAGTGGTTGCGGTTGGTGTAACTACAGTAGAAGAAGTATTAGCGCCATTACTCCAACTATAAGTGCTGGCGCCCGACGCTGTTAGAGTTACAGAATTCCCAACACATATAATGCTGCTTGAAGTCACTATTGATAATGTTGGAGTATTAGGAGGAGTGCTTTGAGCCACGGTACATGTTAAACAAGATGTTTTGAAATATACCCCTGCTAAAACAATATTAAAACAGTCAACTCCTGCAAGCACTCCGTAATGCGCCGTAGTTTGCCCAACAGATACAGGAGTACCTGGATCAGAAATAAAATTGTTGGCGTTTTGATTCGGTTTTGTTAATGTATAATTAAAAGATGTATTATTCAGTTTTATTTGTGCGTCTTGTTGCCTTTGCAAATCGCTTACCAACATAAAATTCGATGCTACATTCGGCATTCCGCAAACATCAAAACCATTAATAGTTACAGTGCTGGTACCAAATCCAGGAGGTCCCAATAAAGCGCCATCTGCAATGACGATGCTTCCTGAATAATTTTGAGTTACATCCTTATAAATAATAAAAAGTGTTGCTCCCTGAGCATCACTACCTGGAGAAGCATTTACTGGAATACCCGATATGAAATATGTTCCTCCTCCCGTAATTGCAGAAGTTACATCAGCTCTATATGAATACGATGCAGGATAACCCCAACAAACATCATAATTTTGACCGATAACTGCCATAGAAAATGATGTTGTTACGCTTTGCGGATTAGTTAAGGAGGCAGTTATTGGCGCACCATTACCTGAAGTACTAACATATAAAAATGCTTTTAATACCGAATGACAAAAAGGTAAGCCGGTAACTACCATTGAAGCAGGCTGTACAACACCCGGACCAAACGTAAAAGCTTTCGCGCTTAAAAACACACTTGCCTGAGTATAGCTCAAACCGCAAGCTGTATTTGTATAGCTTGTGGCAATGGTCGAATTTCCATCCACAACTTTTAGTTGTGCTTTGCTCTTATTATAATCAACCGTACCGGGTTCTGCATTATAATACAATGTGTTTTGTGATAAAGATACACTACTAAATAGTGCGACAAAAATTATAATGAGTAGATCTCTTTTCATAGGATAAGTTTTGTTTCAATTAAGGTACAACAAAAAAAGTTAATTCACAAATTGAAACAAAAAAAGCCCCAACATTTCTGTTGAAGCTTCTAAAAAATTAATTTATTAAAAATTACATCATGCCGCCCATGCCGCCGCCACCACCGTGTGCGTGACCATGATCGTTAGCTCCTTTTTCTTCTATTTTCTCTGCTAAAACACAATCAGTAGTTAATAACATACCAGCTACTGAAGCTGCATTTTCTAATGCTACACGACTTACTTTAGTTGGATCGATAACACCTGCTTTTAAAAGATTTTCAAAAACTTCGGTACGAGCATTGAAACCAAAATCATCTTTTCCTTCTTTCACTCTTTGTACAACAATTGATCCTTCGATACCGCTATTAGCACAAATTTGACGAAGTGGCTCTTCTAAAGCGCGTTTTACAATTTGAATTCCTGTTGTTTCATCTTCGTTAGCGCCTTTTACTTTCTCTAATGAGCTTACTGCACGAATATAGGCTACTCCTCCACCCGGTACAATTCCTTCTTCAACAGCAGCACGTGTTGCAGCTAAAGCATCATCAACACGATCTTTTTTCTCTTTCATCTCAACTTCAGATGCAGCACCAATATATAATACGGCAACTCCACCTGCTAGTTTTGCTAAACGCTCTTGTAATTTTTCACGATCGTAATCAGAAGTTGTAGCTTCAATTTGCGATTTAATTGCATTAACTCTTGCAGTGATGTCGGCTTTTTTACCTGCACCATTTACAATTGTTGTATTATCTTTGTCAATAGTAATTTTTTCTGCTCTACCTAGCATGTTCAATTCAGTATTCTCCAATTTGAATCCACGATCCTCGCTTATAAATGTTCCACCGGTTAAAATAGCAATATCTTCTAACATTGCTTTTCTACGATCACCAAAACCAGGAGCTTTTACCGCTGCTATTTTCAAGTTGGCGCGCAAACGATTTACTACTAGTGTTTGTAATGCTTCTCCATCAAGATCTTCAGCAATAATTAATAATGGTTTTCCTGTTTGAACTGCTTTTTCTAAAATAGGAAGCAATTCTTTCATGGCACTGATTTTTTTCTCGTAAATTAAAATGTAAGGGCTTTCTAAAACCGTTTCCATTTTTTCTACATCGGTAATAAAGTATGGAGAAATAAATCCTCTATCAAACTCCATTCCCTCCACAACATCAACAGTTGTTTCTGTCCCTTTTGCTTCTTCAACAGTAATAACACCTTCTTTTTTTACCTTCCCCATTGCTTCAGCAATAAGTTTTCCAATTGTGTTATCATTGTTTGCAGAGATCGTTGCTACTTGCTCGATCTTTTTAATATCGTTTCCAATTGAAGTCGATTGCTTTGCTAAATTTTCTACAACAAGCTTTACCGCTTTATCAATTCCACGTTTCAAGTCCATTGGATTTGCACCTGCCGCAACGTTCTTTAAACCTCCTGTTACAATCGCTTGCGCTAATACAGTTGCGGTGGTTGTTCCATCACCGGCAATGTCGGCCGTTTTAGAAGCAACTTCTTTTAATAATTGTGCGCCCATATTTTCTACAGGATCACTCAATTCAATTTCTTTCGCAACCGTTACACCGTCTTTTGTAATTGCTGGTGAACCGAATTTTTTATCGATAATAACGTTGCGTCCTTTAGGGCCTAATGTTACTTTAACTGCGTTTGCTAACTTATCAACGCCGCGCTTTAGTGCATCGCGAGCTTCTATATTAAATGTGATTTCTTTTGCCATTTTTTCTTAATTAGTTTATTAGATAATGAGATGATTTGATGATGTGCGACGAAGTCATTAGCTAATTAGCCAATCCCCTCATCAGCTAATTATATTATTGCAAATATGTCGCTTTCACGCATAATTAAAAGGTCTTTACCGTCCACTTGTATTTCAGTACCTGCGTATTTTCCGTACAATACGGTATCGCCTACTTTTACAGTCATTGGTTCGTCGGGCTTTCCATTTCCTACTGCTACTACCTTACCACGCTGTGGTTTTTCTTTTGCAGTATCAGGAATAATGATACCACCAGCTGTTTTTGTTTCTGCCTCAGCTGGTTCAACCAGAACTCTATCTGCTAAAGGTTTTACGCTAATTTTTGCCATATTTATTCGAATTTTAGATTAGTTTTTTTTAATTCGCATACGAAGGTAGCAGAATTTATGCCAAATGATAACTATTAAGGTTTTTCGGCCAAATTTACCCGGTTTGACAGACTCAAAACGCCAATCTGACACTTGGAAATACTGCATTTATTTTCACTATATTTACATATGGGACTTTTTAGAAAAATAAGCCTTATTGCCCTATGCTTTCCCCTATTAACTAGCTGCTATTCGCAAGGATCGGGTGGCAATTCAATAGAAGCGAATATTCCAGATAAGATGGCCGCTTACAGTTCGCATACTATTGAGATTACCATAAAAAAAGGCTCAAATTCAAGCTTTTCAAAGTATCAATTAGATGTACCCGCAAATGTTACCTTAAAGGAAGGTATTAGCAAGGATGGAAATTTTTCGTTCGAAAAACAACAAGCTAAATTAGTTTGGGTGGAGAGTCCAAAAACTGATGAATTTACGGTTACCATGATCATGGAAGTTGGAAATGCAAGCGGTCAAGTAATGTTTGAACATCGTTACTTCTACATTGATGGTGAATTGCGCAAAGAAATAAGTGATGGCCCCATGCATGTTGAATTTACACCCGGAACTCCACGTGATAAAACTATTGCCGAAACAAAAAATACTGAACCAGTAAAAACAATTACACCCGCAACAACACCAACTACTGCCGTTACAAAAACAGAAGACCCTAAAAAAGTAAACATCACCATTCCTGTTTCACAAACAATTACACCAACAAGCACAGTAGTTCCGGTGGCTGCAACAACTCCAACCAACAGTAGTAATACTACACCTCAATCCATAGAAGTAAAAGAATACAAAGTTCAAATTGGTTCGTTCGGAGCAAAACCAAGTATGGCTAAATACTCAAATATTGGTAAGGTAACTGTTGTAGAAGAGGCAGGAAGTTTTAAGATCCTGGCAGGAAGTTTCCCAACAAAAGAAGAAGCCGTTAAAAAAATGGAAGAACTTAAAACCCAAGGCCACCAAGGCTTTGTGGTGCTTTACATTAATGGGGTAAAAGCCAAGTAAGGTAAATTCTCCTTTTTATTTTTTCAATTACTATTTGGGCGTGCCTCCTACAAAGTAAAATGCTATTGCAATCAAACGTTAAGCACTTTACTTTGTAGGGGTCGGGCTTTCCGTTCGCCGCGGGGAACAATCTTTTTTGCCGAAAAAGCCGAGCGAAGAGCGAGCCCTCTTCAACAAGTTCAGGATAAACTCCGCAGCCCGGCCGCGAGCTTCCAAAGTTGTATCCGGCGAGCGGTGCGCCAAATAAAACAAAATGTAGCCCTTCATTCTGTTCATACCTTTTCTTGCCTTCTTGTTATTTTTTTGGTTTATTTACAAGGATGAAGAAGATCCTATTTCTTTTTTTACTTTTTGGTGGCACTCAATTTGTTGCGCAAAACGAATTTGACAAATATGGCCCTATGGGTTGTGAGGTTTATACCGACCTTGATGAAGCTTTAAAGTCGAAAGGAAAAGTGTATAAAATAGATCTTAACTTAAAACCGATCACAAAAAAACAATATCCAAAACTAAGTACGCTTAAAGATCTGTTAGCCTTGCGTATGCGCGGAAATGGTATTACAAGTTATCCCGAAAATTTTAATCAACTCACCTACCTCGCGTATTTTGCTTCTTACAACAATAGTTTAACTGCTTTTCCTACAAAACTTAAAACATTTTTTAACCTCGAGTATCTCGAATTACAAAACACTACTATCGATAGCATTCCTGCCGAAATTGTTTACTTGCAAAAATTACGTTCATTTAAATTTGGGAATACAGATGATACTTTAAGATTACCAACCACCCTTAAGTATATTAAAAATTTAAAAGACATTAGTATCGAGAATGTGATCATGGACAGTTTACCAAAAGAACTTTTTAAAGTGCAGTCGCTTAATTTTCTTTACCTTTCAAATACCAATACGCATTATCTTACCAAGCATTTTGAGCGTTTACAAAATTTAGAGGTGTTTATCCTTGAGAACAATCCTATTACCAAGATCCCGAACGAAATTTACATGGCAAAAAAATTACGAATGATCTCTTTTAGAAATAATAAGATCACAACTATTCCCGAAACTATTACCGAATTAAAAGAATTAGCATTGCTCGATCTGAGAGGAAATCCAATTGAACAAGAAGAAATAGATAAATTAAAGGCTTTGTTACCCGACTGCCAGATTAAATTTTGATCAATTGCCCTAAACGAAGGGTTGATGTTGGCTTGATCTTATTCTTTTTACACAAAGCACCTACTGTTGTATGATAACGCTTAGCAAGATATCCAAGTGTATCGCCATTTTTGATCTTGTGTAACTTACTACCGGTTTTTTTTGCGTAAGCCAATTCTGATTTAGATAAACCTACATCATGACGATGACGGCCTTTTAAAGCTCTCAAATCATATTTCGCAACAACATCAGCTTTTCTTAAAACAAAACAATTGTCTTTTAAGTTTCCACTTTTAAAATCTACCACATCCTGCGCATCGATAGCTTGACCCAAATAACGTAATTCCCAATGTAAATGATCGCCGGTAGAACGACCTGTGTTTCCACCTAAACCAATGATCTCGCCGGCTTTTACCATTTGACCAACTTCTACATTCATTTGCGAAAGGTGACCATAAACTGTTTCTAAACCATTTTTGTGACGAACTATAATGCAATTACCGTAACCATAACACACTTTTGCAATACGAACCATTCCGTCGAATGCCGAAACAACTGTATCTCCAGTTACTAGGTCAATGTCTGTTCCGTAATGCGGACGGCGACGTCTCCAGCCGTATTCACTTGTAACATTTCCTTTAAAAGGCATTGAAAAGCCGTTGTCTTCCGGGCTAATAAGATCAATTTCAACGCTATCTACTTTAAATGCTTCATTAAAATTATAAGGATGTGCCATGGTGGTATCCCAACTGGCGTATAAGTCGTTACTCGGAAAAAGGATCAAACTTGTATCAACTGCTTCTTCGTCGTTACAGTCTTCGTTGATCTTGCTAATGTTTGTGTTTACAGTAGAGGTATCGTCTTTCGATTTGGTCTTAGCTTTCTTATCATCTCCGGGCTTTTTTTCATCATAAACTGACGCACTTATCGTGTTTGATGTAACCACGAGTAATGAAATGATTATGAATATTTTATGAATTACTTTCACCCTGTTTTAGTTGGAGTTTTGCAAAGATTGAATTTATTATGAAAAAGCCAAAGTTAATTAACGTTTAAGGCCCGCTACTTATTAACAAGTATACTCAATAAACTGAAAATTAGTTACATACAGATATGTTAAATTCCTTTATTTTTAACAAAATTGTCCCATTTTTCGAGGATTTGCTGCATATCAAGGGGCAATTCGCTGTCGAAGAACATCTTCTCTCCGGTAATGGGATGCTCAAAGCCAAGTGTTTTAGCATGAAGCGCTTGGCGGGGTATGATCTCAAAACAATTTTGAATGAACTGTTTGTACTTAGCTGTATTTAATCCTTTTAAAACTTTATCTCCGCCGTATTCGTTATCGTTGAATAAATGATGACCAATACTTTTAAAGTGAACTCTGATTTGGTGGGTTCGTCCGGTTTCAAGTTTGCATTCAATTAAAGTAATGTAACCATAACGTTTAATTACCTTCCAGTGCGTTACGGCGTGCTTACCATATTCACTTCCTTCGGGAAAAACGGCCATCACTTTTCGGTTTTTAAGATCGCGTCCTACATTTCCAACAATGGTTCCACTATCTTCTTTCATATCTCCCCAAACAATCGCTACGTATTTACGATCTATATCTCTATCATAAAATAATTTTGAAAGCAGCGTCATTGCCCTTTCGGTTTTAGCGATCATAATTGTACCGCTTGTATTTTTATCAATGCGATGTACTAGCCCTACTCTATCTAAAACAACATCGTTGTCTAATTTTTGCGGTTTGGATGGAAGGTTTTTAAAATGATACAACATCGCATTCACCAATGTTCCGGTATAATTTCCGTAAGCGGGATGAACAACCATGCCTGGTTTTTTATTGATGATGGCTAAATAATCATCTTCAAAAGTTATTTCAAGTGGAATGTTTTCAGGAAGAACTTCTAACGTACGAGGAGGAACACTAAATTGTACCGAGATCTCATCAAAGGGTTTTATTTTGTAATTAGATTTTGTTGGTTTTCCATTCACCAAAACATTTCCTGCATCGCAAGCATATTGAATTCTGGTTCGTGTGGTGTGAGCAATTCGCGTTAATAGATATTTATCAATGCGCAACATCATCTGGCCTTTTTCAACCTTTATATTATGATGTTCGTAAAGTTGGGGAATATCTTCGCCGTTAAATGCGTCTTCCTGTTCTTCGTTATCCAGCATAATATTCAATGTAAATATTAATGTTGGATGATGAGTTTTTGATGGTATTGAACTTTGCTTGCCTGTCCGGTAGGCTGGCCTTGAGAAGAAATTACAAGAAGATAAATTCCGTTGTTCAAGCTTTGAGTATTGATCTGTGAGCCTGTTCCACTTATTACTAATTTTCCATCAATACTTAAAACCGAATAAGAAATTTCAAGATCGTTATCACTTCTAATGCTTACAACATCATTTGCAGGATTTGGATACACTTTAAACGACGATGTTTCAATATCATTTTCTTTTACACCAACCGGCGGAATTATTTTTGGGCCAAAAACCGGACGCATCATTAAGGCGCCGTAATAAGATGATTGTGTCCAACCACTTCCCGAATCGTAAAATAATTTTTGAGAGTAGTCGTAATTCCTATCGAAGCCAATAGTAATGCCGCTGGCAACAAATTGTTGTATGCCTATAAAATAAACACCGGCGTTTAAAACTTGAGGTGTATTGAATTTATATTCGTAAAATCTATTATGTCCGTTCTGCGAATATTTTGGATAGATGGAATCGGATGTAAATATTTTTGCTCCAGGCCCAAAACCTCCATCATTATAAATATTTACTTTAAATTTATACGAACTCTCGGTTAAACTTATTGAACCAATTGGGTCAAAATAAATTCTTATCCCTCGTAATGTATCTGCAATATTTAAATCGTACTTATACGCCATTCTTCCTCCTGTACCCAGTACATAATATCCTGTTTCGCAATTTCCATCGTCGTAAGCAAAGTAATTCCTAAAGCGTTGCTTTTGATAAACCGTATCATTTCCAATGCTAATATCACCGCTTAAATTTTGCATATAATGTTTAATGGTAAAGTCACTGCTATCGGTCATTGGTGTAAACGTATAACCAATACTTGGAACTCTATGCGCGTTGGTATGTTGCCATCCGCCCGGTTTAAAAGGAGGAAGGTTAGCGGCACCATAAGAAACAAAATTTACCTGAGTATTGTTTTTATCAAAAGCGCGATACTCATACGTTGTATTTACGGTTGAAGTTCCGTTATAACGTATATAGTTAGAATAATACGTTGCCATTTCCTTTGGAGGATTTGCATTGAACTGATACCAAGGCATAGCGCTATAATTTTTTGTAAAAGGAGCCGGAACAAAACCAATCGTAAGATCATTCCAAGCTGTATCGCCAATAATACTTCTCCCTTTATCTAAAAACACTTGATCAATATGCCAATTATCAAAGTTACCGTTAGTTTGTGCTTTGTTACGAAAACGGAACTTAAATCCATCTTTAAAATAATATGCCGAATCAACTCGAACAAAAACACGTTTAAAAACAGTGTCAAATCCATTTGTATTCAGGTTTCCTTTTAACGACCAAACTTTATTTATCCATTTGCTTGCTGTAGGATCATAAAAATCGAGCATCAGAGAATCTTGTAGTTCAGGCGAATCGCCATTACCTGTTTGCTGGTAATAAAATATTAAGGCAACGCTGTCTGAAGGTTGTAATGTTTGAGAACCTGATGTCAATAAATTTATTGGCTGCGATGTTAATGTATCGGCGTTATTAGCTTGAGTAGCTGTAAAATTTTGATTAGGCGTATACGGATAACCCATTTTATTCAATCCGTCAAATGTGGCAACACCAATACTCATTGGCGCATTTGCCATACCAGTGTTTATGTAAACCGACGAATCGGCCCATAATTGTTGCGAGGCATATGCGGAATTACAAGCATAATAAAAATCATCAAAAAAAGGAATATTTAAACTTGTAACTGTTGTTTTAGACACAGAATGGCTTTGCCTGGTGACCTCAGAAGGCTTAAGATCAGAATAAATTAAATTAGGATTACCATGCATAGGTCGCAAACCCTCTTGCGCAGGCAAAAGCAAAACTCCTAAAAGCATTGATCCTATAAAAACTATTTTATTTATCCCTTTATTCATTTAATCTCCTCCGTTAAACGTATTCGGATCCGCCGTTTGACCCGTTAAGCTATCAGGACTGTATCCATAAGAATCTCTTACCCCAACAACCAAATTTATTTTACTTCCCTTTTTTATCAATTGCCCCGCTTCAATAGCCTTTCCTTCAAATAGCTGTTCAATCACACAGCCATTACAATCGGCATTTTTGGTTGTAACCGATCCAGTTTTTAGCCCGTAACTTGTTACTATAAGTTTTGCCTGGCGCTCGCTCAATTCCGTTAACTTAGGCATTTCTATTTCAGGGGCAACCATACTTGTAACGTACAGGTATATGTTTCTATTGTGTTTTACTTTGCTTTTTGGGCTTGGATCCTGCTTTATAACAATACCAGGGGTTTCGCCTGGGGCATAAATGCTGTCAATTATAAGGTAATTTATCCCTTTATCCTTAACAAAACTGCCCAATTCGGTAATGCGTTTCTCAGTAAAATCGGGCACTTCAACAAATTCACCATGATCGGTATAGGAAGAGAGGTATTTTAGGAGCGAAAACAGAACAATTCCTAGCAACAACAGCGCAATACCGAAGTGCAAAAAGAATTGTTTAGTCTTTATAAAAGCAAAAAGGTCTTTCATTTACAATTGGGCTAAATTAATGAAATTTTTACAACCCCCACAACGTAAAAACGCTTATTTTAATGGGTAAGCTTAGTTTAAAAACAGTTAACAAAATGTAACAAATACTAAATACAGCAATCCTTACTACCTAAATAAAAACCAATATCTTTAATCTAAATTCCAACCTATTATGTTGCTAACAAAAATCAAATGGATGGCCATCGGTGTGGCTGTAATGCCTCTACTGTGTTTATTTATAACCATAGAGACGCTTTCAAAAGCAGTACGTCGGCCAACGGCGTTTACAAAAAAATTAATCCTGAATTCGCCAGCTACATCAGCGCATTTACCACGGGTTATGTTTCTACGGGAACAAGCATTAAAGTAAAACTCAGTAATGAGTTTGGCGCAACGATGCAGTTAAACACGCCTGTAAAAGAAAAATATTTTTCGTTTGAACCAACCATTGAAGGCGAAACTATTTGGAAAGACGGACAAACCATTGAATTTAAACCTAAAGAGCGCCTTAAGCCGGGCCAAGTGTATAAAGCAATATTTCACTTAAGCGCTTTAATGGAAGTAAAAAAAGAATTGCAGAATTTTGAATTTCAATTTGAAACTATAAAGCAATCGATGCAATTACAGGTAAATGATTTGAAATGTTATAATTCTAACGATTTTAATTATTATAGCGCAACCGGAAATGTAACAACCGCCGATTTTGCCGATGCAGAAACAATTGAAAAATTATTAGTAACCAAACTAGGCAATACTGTTTTAAAAGCTAAATGGCAACATAATGAAAAAGGAACCGATCATAAATTTTTATTAGACAGTATTGAAAGACCAAACACAGGACATACAGATCTTACATTTAATTGCGACGGCAAAGCTTTAGGGCTGGAAGTGAAATTGGATAGGAGTTTTGAAGTTCCTAAAAAAGGAGAATTTAAACTATTAGATACGCGCTTAATTAATGATAACGAACAATACGTATTATTGAATTATTCAAACCCAGTAGATGCAAATCAGTCATTAGAGGGATTGATTGATCTTGGAGGATTTAAAGACTTGAAATTTATTGTAACCAATAATCAGGTTTTAATTTATCCTAACGAATTTAAAACAGGCTCATACGCTTTAAAAATTCAAGGCGGCATTAGAGATACAAAAGGCGCCCGTATTGAGAGTTCAAGTGAACACAATATTGTATTTACCGAAGTAAAACCGGCCGTTAAGTTTTTGGGTGAAGGAAATATCCTTCCATCATCCAATAATTTAAGCATTCCGTTCGAGTGCGTAAATTTAAGAGCTGTTGATGTAAAAATTGTAAAGATCTATGAGAATAACGTTCTACAATTTTTACAAGGCAATTCGTTAGACGGTGGAAATAATTTAGCACAGGTAGGAAAAAAAATAGTGGAGAAACGCATTAATTTAGGCATCACTAACCCTGCCGATTTTAGTGTTTGGAAAAAATTCTCTTTAGACATATCTACCCTGATAAAATCTGAACCGGGTGCTATTTACCGAGTGTTCTTGAGTTTTAAAAAATCGTATTCAACATATCCTTGCTTAGGAAATGCCGATGATGATAAATTTCAAATGGAAGAGATAAAAGCACCAACCGATGAAGAAGAAGTTGCGTTCTATGGTTACTATTACGAAGATTACTATTACTCGGGCTACGAATACGAAGAAGGCGAAGATTATAACTGGAGCGATAGAGATAACCCATGTAAAGGCGCTTATTACCGCCAGTATGAAAGAACAGTTGCTCGAAATATATTAGCATCAGATCTTGGCATCACCCTTAAAAAAGGAAATGACGGAAGTTTATTTGTTGTAGCCAACGATCTACTTACCACAAATCCACTTGGAGATGTAACCATAGAAGTTTACGATTACCAAAAACAATTGATCCAAAGCGACAAGACCAATGGCGACGGACAATTATTTATGAACTTAAAAACAAAAGCGTATTTTTTAGTTGCAAAAAAAGATAACCAACGTGCGTATTTACGTTTGGATGATGGCGCAACCCTTCCTTTAAGTTTATATGATGTTTCGGGTGAAGCCATTAAAAAAGGCATCAAAGGATTTATTTTTGGAGAACGTGGCGTTTGGCGTCCGGGCGATTCATTATTCCTCAACTTTATTTTAGAAGATAAATTTGGGAATATCCCTGTAAACCATCCTGTAGTATTTGAATTAACTAATCCGCAAGGGCAAACCACCAAACGTTTATTCAGTAATAAAAGCGTTGATGGTTTTTATAATTTTTCTACGGTAACTGATAAAAACGCACCAACAGGTTTATGGAATGCCGAAGTAAAAATTGGAAGCATTAAATTCAATAAAAGCATTCGTATTGAAACCATAATGCCAAATCGCTTAAAATTACAAGTAGATGCAGGCGATAATAAACTATTGTGTGCTTCAGATAAAAACATATTGAGCATACATGCCAATTGGTTAACCGGCGCTGTAGTTCATAATTTACCTGTAAATGTGCAAGTATCTTTAAGTTCAGATAATACTTCATTCCCAAAATTCAAAGATTATATTTTTGACGATGCCACCCTGCGTTACGAAGCGCAAAACATTACGGTGCTAGATGATAAGTTAGACGACAAAGGTGATATTAGCTCACCGCTCAAGATTGATGTGCAAAGCAATGCTCCGGGCTTTTTAAAGGCAAACTTTACAACGCGCGTTTACGAACAAGGCGGTGCATTTAGCGTTGATCGTTTTTCAATCCCATATTCTCCTTACACCTATTACACCGGGTTAAAATTACCGGAAGGCGAAAAGAACACGGGTATTTTATACACCGGCAAAGATCATTATATACAAATTGCTACTTGCGATTTTAAAGGCATCGCTACTTCGCGTAGTAATTTAAAATTTGAGATGTATAAATTAAGCTGGCGCTGGTGGTGGGATCAGTACAGTGATGATGTTGCCAATTATGCAAGTGATGAATATCACGAATCTGTTCAAAGCGAAGTGGTATCAAGCACCAACGGAAAATCTAAAGTACGTGTGAATGTAAAAGAAAATCAGTGGGGACGTTATTTAATTAAAGTAACCGATGCCGATGGACACTCTGCAAGTATGGTAACGTATTTTGATTGGCCAAACTGGATGGATCGCGATGGCGGTAGCGACAATAAAATTGTTTCTAATATGTTGAATTTTACAACCGATAAAACATCTTACAAAACAAAAGATGAAGTTACGGTTACAATTCCTACACCCGAAAAATGCCGCGCCTTAGTTACCATTGAAAATGGCAGTCGTGTTCTTAAGGCCGATTGGATTGAAACAGAAAAAGGAACTACCAAATATAAATTTAAGGTAAAACCCGAAATGGCACCAAATGTATATGTGCATGTTTCATTATTGCAACCACATTCGCGCGCTAACGATCTTCCAATTCGTTTATACGGCGTTGTTCCAATTACCATTGATGATCCGGAAACACATTTAAAACCGATAATAGAAATGCCGAGCGAATTAGTACCCGAGCAAGATGTTACAATTAAAGTAAGCGAAGCCAATGGTAAAGAAATGGCATTTACATTAGCTGTTGTTGATGAAGGGCTATTAGACATTACGCGCTTTAAAACACCAAATCCTTGGAATACATTTTACTCGAAAGAAGCATTAGGTGTAAAAACATGGGACGTTTATGATAATGTAATAGGCGCATTTGGTGCCGAACTAGAACGCATTTTAAGCATTGGTGGTGATGGTAGCGAAGTTGGAGATGATGGTGCCAAAGCAAATCGCTTTAAACCAATGGTTAGGTTCTTTGGTCCGTTTCATGTAGATAAAGGAGATAAGCAAACCATTAAATTTAAAATGCCAATGTATGTTGGCTCTGTTCGTACTATGGTTATTGCCGGAGAAAAAGGCGCCTATGGTTCGGCCGAAAAAACTACACCTGTAAAAGCACCGTTAATGGTGCTTGGAACTTTACCGCGCGTATTAAGTGTAACGGAAGAAGTAAAATTGCCAATTTCTATATTTGGTGGAAGCAAAGCCGTTGGAAGTACACAAATAAAAGTAGAAGTAAATGAATTTTTACAAACCGTTGGCGGAAGTGTAAAAACAGTTACTATTGGTAAAGACGATGAGCAATTAGTATCGTTTGACCTGAAGGTGAAAAACAAAACCGGAATTGCCAAAGTAAAAATTACAGCAACAGGCGGCGGGCACACAGCCAAATACGAAATAGAATTAGATGTGCGCAATCCAAATCCATATCAAACAACTATAAAAGATTTTTGGGTGGATGCTGGAAAAACCGTTGGCGAAAATATTAATGCCGTTGGTTTAGCAGGCACAAATAGTGGTGTTTTAGAATTATCAACCATTCCTCCAATTAATTTGGAAGAGCGTTTGCAATACTTGATCGCCTACCCTCATGGTTGTATTGAGCAAACTACATCGCAAACATTTGCGCAATTGTATTTAAGCGATATTATGGATCTATCTCCTGACCGTAAAACTGCCGTTGAGAATAATATTAAAGGCGGTATTAACGAGATCCGTAAATTCCAACTGCAAAATGGCGCCATGGCTTATTGGCAAGGTTTAACCGAACCAAACGATTGGGGTACAACTTATGCGGGTCATTTTTTAATACTTGCCGAGAAAAAAGGATTTACACTACCTGTAGGGATGAAAAAAGATTGGGTAAGTTACCAGCAAAGCATTGCGCAAAATTTTGAACTCAGTAAAAATAAATATTATACCAATGATATGTCGCAAGCCTACCGCTTGTATGTTTTAGCATTAGCAAATCAACCTGCCACAAGTGCGATGAATCGTTTGCGCGAATACGGAGGATTAACTAACGAAGCGCGTTGGCTATTAGCAAGCGCTTATGCACATGTTGGGCAAATTGATGAAGCCGAAAAATTAATTGCCAAAGCAAGTACCGATGTGGCAAGCTACCGTGTAAATTATTATACATACGGTTCTTCTGATCGCGATATGGCAATTATTTTAGATGCTTTGTGTAACATGAACAAAAAACAACAGGCGTTTACACAATTGAAAAAAGTATCTAGCATACTTTCATCAAAAAGTTGGTTGAGTACACAAACCACCGCTTTTGGATTAGTATCAGTAGCCAACTTCATTAAAAAGTTTGGTGGCGCATCGGCTATGCAAGCAGATGTAACATTAAACGGAAATCCGGTGAGCTTAAAAGGCAATAGTGCCATTGTACAAGTGCCAATTGATTTTAAAGGTGGTAAAGGTGGTAATTTTAAAATTGTAAATAAAGGCAAGGGCATGTTGTACGCTCGCTTGATAAATAGAGGTAAACCGCCAATTGGTGATGAAGTAGAAGCCAATGAGAACATTAGTGTAAGCGCAGTTTATAAAGATCTAAACGGAACTGTAATAAGCGTAGATGAATTAGGCCAGAGCAGCAACTTTATGCTTTCGGTAACCATAACCAATTTAGGTTTGGTGGGAGAGGCAAAAAATTTAGCATTGATGAATTATATACCTAGTGGTTGGGAAATTCATAATGCGCGCATGGATGAAAATGAAGCTGCTTTAAAAAACAGCGACTATACCTATCAGGATATTAAAGACGATAGAGTAATGACCTATTTTGACTTGAACCAAAACCAAAGCAAAACGTTTAATATACTACTTAACGCCAGCTACGAAGGTAAATTTTATTTACCTTCGGTTAATATAGAGGCCATGTATGATAACAGTATTTTTGCAAGAACAAAAGGGCAATGGATAAAAGTGGTAAAGCAGTTGGATGAGAAGGTTGCAGGGAAATAAATTTTATAAAAAACAGAGACATAGAATCACTCCAAGCAAATTAAATTTGAATATTGGAGTGATTTTATGGCTTATATGAGGGAGTTAGTAGTAATTGTAGGACGACGTAAAGCCATACTAGAAGATGAACAAATTTTCGATAGAACATCCAGAATACCAAATTGCTGGACAACTACAAGACGACTCTCCTAAAACCAATAATTTTTCAGTAAGTATTCCATTAAGCCGACAACAAAAATATTATGACCTATTCCTGCATAATACTAACAATAAAAAATGCTTAGCTATACAAGTGAAATCTTCTAGGACATATGTAAATACAGACACAACAGACGATCTTAACGATTATAATTATTATGCGTGGCTTAACAACAACTAATATTTATCCACTGGCGCGGATTTTTTATCCGTGCAAAGAAGCAGCCTTTACCCAAACAATGTTAAGACATTTTGAATCTTCTTTCAAAAAGTATAATTTAGATAAAGAGAAAAACATCACATGATAAAAAATAACTTAATAAGATCAGTAACACTTTTAAGCTTTATTGTTTTGCTTTCGGGCTTTGTGGCATTTAAGGGCGGGGCCTTTGATAATTATTTAAGCGCAAACAATAGCGTTTATCCAGATCATCAAACAACTGATATGCCTATTGATTCTCCTACTCCCAAAAAAAATGTACAAAAGAAAAAGAAGAATCCTGACATGATGTATTCATCCAAATCGATGGTATTAACCGATCAGGAATTTTTTATAGGTGATCCTAAAGACAGCGTTCAAAAAAAGGAAGTAAAACAAACTTCTTCAAAAGACTCTTTAAAAAGATCACCTAAATAATTCTTATTGAATTTTTACAAACTCATAGAAGGCGCGGCAATTAGTCTTGTTTTTTTGGCGGCAGTATTTATTCCTATGGAAAAAGTATTTCCTGCAAAAGCCGGGCAAAAGATCTTTCGTGCGCAATGGTTAACCGACCTACTCTATTTTGCCGGCCAATATTTTATTTGGGGATATTTTGTTATTTGGGTATTAAGCTATTTTAGTTTTTGGCTAGATGATATTGTTCCGCAAAGTTTTAGAACATCAATTTCTTCGCAAGCCATATGGTTGCAATCCATTGAAGTGATTTTGCTAAGCGATTTCATTATTTATTGGGGGCACCGTTTACAACACAAAGTTGATTTCCTCTGGCGTTTTCACAAAGTTCATCATAGCGCCGAACATTTAGATTGGCTGGCCGCACATCGCGAACATCCCTTAGATTCCATTTACACCGTTGGCTTAATTAATTTGCCCGCCTTCATTTTAGGGTTTCCTTTAGAAACCTTAGCAGCGCTTATTGCCTTTAGAGGTGTTTGGGCTATTTATATTCATTCAAATGTGCGTTTACCTCTTAAATTTTTACGAGGCATTATTGGCTCGCCCGAATTGCATCATTGGCATCACGATCTGGAAAGAAACGCAGGAAATTATGCGAACATCTCACCCATAATGGACATACTATTTGGCACTTATACATGTCCAGATCACGAACCCGAAAAATTTGGCATTAAAGAAGAGTTCCCTAAAAATTATGTAAAGCAAATGATATACCCTTTGCTTCCTAAAAAAATTGCCGTAAAATTGTTGAATAAACCTTTATGAACAAAACCGAAACTGCCGTAAACATTTTTAATCGCTTGGCTAATTTATATCAAGAGAAATACATGAACGTGGATCTATACGGAGAATCACTGGATCTATTTTGCGAACATGTAAAAAAACAAGGAGATGTATTAGAGTTAGCCTGCGGCCCAGGAAATGTTACCAAATATATTTTAAATAAACGCCCAGATCTTAAGATCTTGGGGACAGATCTTTCGGAAAATATGTTGGGCTTAGCAAGAGAAAATAATCCAACAGCTGTTTTTACAAAAATGGATTGCCGAGATGTTTCTAAACTCACTAAAACTTACGATGCAATTGTGGGTGCATTTGCTCTACCGTATCTTTCAAAAGAGGAATCCTTTGACTTAATTAAAGATGCTTCAACGCGATTGAATACAAATGGTTTGCTATACTTAAGCACAATGGAAGATGATTATTCCAAATCGGAGCTAGTATCTTCAAGCCAGGGCGATCAAATGTTTATCCATTACCATGAGACCGATTATCTTAAAAAAGCCTTAGAAAACAATGGGTTTGAGATTATCCATTTAAGCCGAAAACAGTATCCGGGGCCTGATGGCAAGCCAGTTACCGACCTTTTGATATTGACAAAACATAGTGGAAAACCCTTTTAGTTGGATTTTTAGCTTATGAAATAAATTTTTAACTTAGAGCTATAGAAATAAAGCATTATGAAAAAATCAGTGTTGTTCCTTTTCGCCATTTGTATAAGCTCAACTTCGTGCCTTAAAACAAGAAGCTGCACCTGCAAAGATCCAAGCGGTAAAATAGTTTATAATGAAGTAAACAAAACCAGGAGCAAACAAGAGGGAGTTCATTTTGAAGATAAATGCCTTACAAGGGAATCAACCTATTATACTATAGGAAGCGGTTCGGTAGCAACAACTCAAACTACTATTCCTTGCGAAATAAGCTAGTTATTTAAACTATAGAATTAAAAAAGCCGTTGTAAATACTACAACGGCTTTTTTGTTAATTCCAATAGCGAACACTAGCTTTCATATCTACTCAACAACAAGTTTCACATTTTGCTTTAAGCCATTTTTCTCAATGGTAAATACATATATTCCTGCAGATAAATCTTTAAGGTCAATAACCTTGTTTGTATCTTCGGTTACTTCAATATGTACAAGTTTACCTGTTATATCTGTAATCTCAATTTTCTTTTTGCCCACGCTTGAAGTAAGATTCAAGCTAATTTTTGCAGGGTTAGGAAAAATTTTGAATTCGAGTGTTGACCCGCTTAATTGTGATAAAGCAGTACATGTAAATACGTTTACACTAACAGTTGCTGTGTTTTTACAATTGCTTACCGACGTTCCGGTAACAGTATACACGGTTGTAACACTGGGAGAAATAGAAATAACAGATGTTGTTTGACTAGTACTCCAGCTATAGGTATTAGCACCACTTACGCTAATAGTAGTAACTTGTCCTGCACAAACACTTGATGTTGCTGAAATTGTTAAATTTGGTAAAAGATTTACGGTTACACTTATTGGAACTTTTACACTAATGCTGCAACTATTTACTGCCGCTGCGTAATACGTATAATTACCCGCACTTAAAGTTGGCGAAATAAACGATGTGCCAATACCAATTACCGAAGTAGACGTGCTTGTAGCAAACCAATTTACTGTTGTGCTCGAATTAACCGCTAACGTGGCAGCAACTCCTGCGCAAACATTTTGATTGGCAGCTATGGTTACGTTAGTTGGAGTAGTTGGTGGCACGCAAGGTGAGAAACTCGCTGGCATGATACAACAATTTCCTCCCGCTGAAAGATTGAATGTGGTTGGGGTCCAACAATTATATTGTGTATGATGAGAGCGAAGAGTTGATGCAGGAAATGCATTTAAAAAATAAAACACCACTTCATCGGGGGTATTTGCTCCGCCTGCATTAACTGTTGTATCACAATTATAGCACCCCACCGTATTTGGATTACCATTACCATGCACAGGAGTATAAGGGCCAACCGAAGGGTAAACATTTATAGTGGCTACGCTTGCAGAAACATTAAGAATAGTTGTTGTTATAACTCCAAGATTACAATTATCGTTACTTCCATCATATCCTGCGTAAATAACACCTGTTACATTATTTGAAAATGTTCCAATGATATGGATCTCGGCAGCTTCGTAAGTACAAATACCAATTTTTAAATTAGGAATATTCACGTCGCAATTTACAGTAATGATCCCACCGTCGTAATTAGAATAGATCACTAGATTTCCGGATGCATTACATATTTGCGAAAACGACTTGCCTGTAAAAACAAAGGCACACAGTATAATTAATTTGTAGAGTTTAGTCATGAGTTTTACATTAGAGTATCTAAACTACAAAATATACAAATGAATAACAAAAAAACATTGCTTTTAACATCTGAAAAAATCGAGAAATTCATACTTTGCATTAAATTAGCTCATCTAAATCCATAAATTTCAGCGTCAACAATAATTCTTATCACCATTGGCCAATTATAGTTTTAGGCTTTATAGGTAGAAAACAGCAATAACTGGATAAATAAGCCTTTTATGGCGTTTGTTTAGTTCATAAAATGTTCTACATTTAGGTAAACCTAAACCCATAAACATGAAAAGATTTCTCATCATTCTCATGGTAACTATTGCAAGCTTTGGCAAATTAAGCGCGCAAGCAAACATTATTTCAACCAACACCGTTGCCGAACAGGTAATGCTTGGAGCATACAATCCAACGCTTTTTTTAGCAAGTAATATAATTAATCATCCCGATAGCATTAGTAAAGGGATCAATGCGCGTGTAAATCCCGATTCACTTCATGCTTATTTAGTAGCATTAAAAAATTTTAAAAATAGAAATACAGGTTCAGACACCATTTCTTTAGTGCGTGGAATTGGCGCAGCGCGCAAATGGGTTTATAAAAAGTTTCAACAGTTTAGCTTGGTAAATGAAAACAGACTACTTCCCTCCTATTTAAAATTTAATCTTACGCTTTGCGGAATTACAAGCCACAAAAATGTGTTTGCCGTATTACCCGGAACAGATACAAGTGACAAATCAATTATTCTTATTGAAGGGCATATGGACAGCCGCTGTGCCGGACTGTGTGATACTGCGTGCATTGCCGAAGGCATGGAAGATAATGGAAGCGGAACAGCTCTTGTGATAGAATTAGCGCGTGTAATGAGTAAATACAGTTATAAACGCACCATTGTATTTATGACCACCATTTCGGAAGAACAAGGATTGAATGGTGCAGAAGCATTTGCGGATTACGTGCAGTCTAAAGGCATCAAAATGCATGGTGTACTAAATAATGATGTTATTGGCGGAGTTATTTGTGGTGTTACTTCTTCTCCTCCAAGTTGCTCGGGCGTTGGGAGTATTGATAGTACGCATGTGCGGCTGTTTTCATTCGGAACATTTAATTCGTTTCATAAACAATTGGCGCGCTTTGTAAAACTGGAATACAAAGAACTCATAAAACCAATTGCGCTTGTAACAACCACCATTCATATTATGACGCCCGAAGATCGCACTGGTCGCGGTGGAGATCATATTCCATTTAGACAGCATAATTATTCAGCAATTCGCTTTACATCGGCAAACGAACACGGTGATGCAAGTTTGGGTACCGGTTATACCGATAGACAACACACCTCGAGCGATATTTTAGGAGTTGACACAGACGCCGACCTGATCATTGACAGTTTTTTTGTTGATTTTAATTACTTGGCTCGCAACGCCGTTATTAATGGTAATGCCGCAGGCATGATGGGTATTGGTCCTTTAACACCCGATTTTACCTTAACTTCTACCGGAAATAATTTGATCGTAAATATTCTTACGCAACAACAATATTTAAAATATAGAATTGGTGTACGCACATTAACCAACGATTGGGATTCGGTTTATACTTTCTCAGGAGCAACATCGCATACCATTAGCAATTTAAATCCCGCCAATTATATTGTTAGTGTGGCTTCGGTAGATGCTAAAAATGTAGAAAGTTTATTTTCTAAAGAATTACAGAACTCTATCATCTCGGGCTTAATGCACCCCGATGCAAATGGAAAAAGTGTTGAACTTTTACAAAACAAACCAAATCCTTCGGATGAAGCTACTACAATTTCTGTTTTGGTAAATAAAGATATGAGCCATAAAGAAGCTTACATTCTTATTAAGGATCTACAAGGCAAAGAAGTTTTAAAGACGAGGATCACTTTAGAAATGGGCATGAACGAGATCAATTACGATCATGGCTATCACAAAAGCGGAACATACATTTATAGTTTAATTATTGATGAAAAAATTGTGCAATCCAAACAAATGGTGTTTACGAATTAGAAATACTACACTATTAAACGCTTTATCTTAATACTTCTTTCGTTCCTCCTCCTTTCTTCATGTGCTATACACAAAAAATTTCCTTTTATATGTTTTAAAAGTGGTTGCGTAAAAGTTGCCTTTGGGGTTTATCAAATAAAAGCCTGGAAAAAAAACAGGCACGGAAAAGCAAATGTAAAAAGAAACAAAGCAAATGCCAAAGCAAGTTTAAAAAGTAAAAGCGATAAAACTGGAAGGTTCTCTGACCCCAATTACTCAGAAAGTGATACAACCAGTTATGGAAAAGGTAATGCGGGAAATTGCAGTGTAATTAAAATGGTGTTTTTTAAACCTGCCAAACGTAGAAAAGATCAAACGGATACTTTAACTGTAGGGTTTATACAACCTGGCGAGGAGCTTAAAGAGCTTGATAGAGTTCAAATTGATGGTTACTTTTATAAACATGATAAACACAATATCATTAAAGTGAAATTTTGTGATTGTGACAAGAGCGCTAAGAATAATGACGTTTTAAGATCAATTTATCTACAACGTTCCTCAAAACTTACTCAGTATTTAAAGAGTAAGAAATTTCCTAAGAAGAAGATCGAACTGGAATAAGTTTAAGATAATTTGACATAAGTAAAATGATAATTTTATCATAAGAACTCCATTATAATCCTTAATTTTATTTTTCTGAAAAGTATCCTACAAAAAATAAAAATGTTTTTTCTCCGCAACAAGGTCAAAACAGGTGTAACTCTTGTTCTGTTGATTCTTTATTGGCTTTGGCTTCCCTCTACTCTATTTAATAAACCTTGCAGTACTGTTTTGGTTGACGAAGATGGGCAGCTGCTTGCCGCACAAATTGCAAGTGATGGCCAATGGCGTTTTCCGCAAATGGAATCGGTGCCCGAGAAATTTGAAAAATGCATTACTCATTTTGAAGATGAATATTTTTATTATCACCCGGGCTTTAATCCCATTGCCATTTTTAAATCCTTAAAGCGAAATGTTGGTGCCGGAAAAGTAAAAAGTGGTGGAAGTACTATTACCATGCAAATTGCCCGCATGATGCGCGGCAATAAACACCGTACGTATTATCAAAAAATAGTAGAGATTCTCTTGGCAATTCGTATTGAATGCTCCTATAAAAAATCAAGCATACTTAAGGTCTATGCCAGCAATGCGCCATACGGAAGTAATGTTGTTGGTTTATCGGCTGCATCTTGGCGCTATTTTGCCAGAAGTCCCGAAAAATTAAGCTGGGCCGAAAGTGCTTTGTTGGCAGTGCTTCCCAATTCTCCTTCTTTAATTTATCCCGGAAAAAATCATAAAGCACTTATTAATAAACGCGATCGCTTATTGAAGAAGTTGTTTGATAAAAAAATAATTGATGAATCTACTTACAACCTATCATTAATCGAAGGCTTGCCCGAAAAACCATTTCCTCTTCCGCAATTGGCACCACATTTATTAAGCCGCTGTATTACAGAACATGGTCCTTCAAAAATTTATCACTCAAGCATTCGCAAAAGTTTACAAACACAGGTAAACACTATTATTAATAAACACATTCAAAGTTTAAGCGCAAATGATATTCATAATGCCTGTGCTTTAGTAGCAGAAACCGAAACCGGTCGAATAATTGCATACATTGGTAATAGTTCGAATCCAAAAAACGAATTTCAAAATTATGTAGATATCATTCATTCACCACGAAGCACAGGAAGTATTTTAAAACCATTTTTATATGCATTTCTGCTGAATGAAAATAAAATACTTCCAAAAAATTTAATTGAAGATATTCCAACACAAATTGGTTCGTACGGACCAAAGAATTTTAATTTAACTTACGATGGTCTTGTTCCCGCTAATGAAGCCCTAGCACGCTCATTGAATATCCCTGCCATAAAAATGTTGCAAGATTATGGTCCGGCTAAATTTCATTACCAATTAAAACAGTTAGGCTTTAAAACATTTACCAAACCAACCACGCACTATGGTTTATCCTTAATTTTAGGAGGTGGTGAAGCTAATTTACACGAGATCGCTTCGGCATATTCCTCTTTGGGAAGAGCATTGATGAATTATAATAATTCAAGCGGAAAATATGCCATGAATAGTTATTTCCCTTTAAGCTATTTAGAAACTGAGCCTGCCAAAGTAAAACAAACTTTAAAAAGTGATGTTTTAAAAGCATCCAGCATTTGGTTCACGTTTGATGCGATGACGGAGTTGATGCGTCCGCAAGATTATGTGGGCTGGATGCAATTCTTATCAAAAAATCGTATAGCCTGGAAAACCGGCACCAGTTTTGGTTTCAGAGATGCATGGGCTGTGGGTTTAGATTCAAAATACACGGTGGCTGTTTGGGTTGGAAACGCTGATGGCGAAGGAAGACCAAATTTAACCGGAACTTCGGCAGCTGCCCCCATCATGTTCAATATTTTCAATGTTCTATCGCAAAAAAAATTCTTCACAAAACCAACAACCGATATCATCAAACAAATTGTTTGTAAACAAAGTGGATTTAAGGCTTCAGAAATTTGCCCTGATAAAATTGAACAATATTGCCCAAGCGGATCAGAAAAAACAAAACAATGCCCTTTTCATAAACTTATTCATTTAGATGAAACAGGAGTTTACCGTGTAAATAGTAATTGTTATCCTGTAGATAAAATGAAACATGTTCCTTGGTTCATTGCATCGCCCGCACAGGAATATTTTTTTAAGCAACATAATTTATTTTACAAAAGCGTTCCTTCGTATTTGGAAGCTTGTCAAAATGAATTAAATTTTCGACAGCTTGATATTATTTATCCTCGCGAAGGTTTTAAAGTGTATATCCCGGTTGGTGAAAGCGGAAAACAAAAGACCTGCGTATTTAAAGCCACTCATAAAAACTCGAGTGCCACTCTGTTTTGGCATATGGACGGAAATTATATTGGGAGTACCGAAAAATTTCATCAACTCTCGCTTTTACCTCCAGTTGGAAAGCATGTTTTAGTTATTACCGATATGGAAGGCGAAACATCTATGGTTAAGTTTGAGGTTATTGGGAAGTAATTCTCATTTCTGCCACCAAGTCGCTAAGGCACAAAGCAACAATACTGGTAATCAACTTTGCGAAACTTATCACCTTTGCGTCTTAGTGGCCTTGCCAGTAATAGGCTCTCTAAAAAAAGTTAAATTAACTTCCTTTATAAGTCCCGTGGGGCTTTCAGAGCCTCAAATTTATTTACTTTATTAATGAACCTTGAACGCAGTTAGGGGTATTACCTTTTAGGCTGGAACCCTTTTATGCCAATTATTAATAATACATGCATGATCAGTTAAATAAATTCGCCATGTACACCGACGAAGAGCTTATGCATTTTATTATGAATGGCGAGGAGTTTGCCTTTAATGAATTGTATAAACGCTACGCCAAAAAACTATTGGGTTATTTTACCCGAATGTTGAATTATGATAAGACTATGGCCGAAGATGCTTTGCAGGATGTTTTTTTAAAAATAGCCGAAGCGCCAAACAAATTTGATAATTCGCGATCATTCAGAACATGGATATTTACAATTGCTTCAAATCAGTGCAAAAATTTTTACAGACATCAAACCGTAGTAAATGAAAAAAGAGAAGAGATCAAATATCTGAATGCAATTGTAAACGAAAATGCTCTTTCGAAAATAGTTTCAAAACTAGACGGGATGAATTTCAATACCATGCTTGAAACCATTTTAAATGAAATGCCCATAGAAAAAAAAGAAGTGTTCATTTTAAAATATCAGGAAGATAAAACACACGAAGAAATTGCGGAGATCCAAAGCTGTTCCGCTGGAACCGTAAAATCGAGATTACATTATACCTTAAAAATTTTAGAAGAAAAATTACACCAGTTCAATCCAAACAATTAAAGCCATGGAAAAAAGTTTAGATATAGCATTAAAACATCAGATGAATGTGGATGAGATGCCAAATTTGGGAGATATTCCTCTTTTGGGACAAAGAGCGAAGCAGTTGATTGCTGCGCGAAAAAAGGATGCAGTAGGCAGTGGGCAATCACAGTCAACAATGAATTTCCTCGACATACTCTTTAGCAAATACAAAATGGTAAGTTTATCGTTTTGCTTAATTGGAATTATTTCGGCTATTAATTTTTTAATGACTTTCGATATTGAAACCGGCGCAGGAAAAACATCCAATGTGCAAGCCGATACAAGCTTAACTGTTTCAAGTAATACATATTTGGCAACGTTAAATCAGCCAACTATTACGGAAGTGCCAGCCAAAACAAATACGGCGTTAACGAGTATAGCAACATTCAAAAATTAATCCAATACAACTATCTTGAACGATGAAGCCATGCTTCCTTTTACAAAGTAAATTCCTGTTTTTAAGCCTTCTATTTTATAAGTGAATAAATTGCTTTCGTCCAGACTCACTGTTTTTATCGTCCTTCCAAATTGATCAATAATTGTGTAATCTCCCTTCGTTGTTGATGCCAAAGTGAATTCGCCATTATTTGGATTTGGATAACATTTCAAAGCAATTGATCCATCTGTAAGTTCGTTCAAACTTGTACAAGGATTAACTGTGATCATAACACTGCTTGTACTCGAGCAAGAGAAAGAGTTAACTCCAGTAACAATATAAGAACCACTAACACTTGGCGTAAGAGCAATTGAAGCCGTGGAAGGTCCATTGATCCAAGAATACGTAATCGCACCGGAGGCAGTTAAAGTTGTAGATCCTCCAGCGCAGATTGTTTGAGTGCCAATTACATTTAATGTAGGAACCGGATTCGCTATTACCGCCATAGAAGCTGTTGAATTACATCCACTAAAAGGATTCGACATTACAACAGAGTAAATTCCTCCAGTTGTTACTGTAATGGAACTACTGGTGCTGGAACCTGGTGTCCACAAATAACTGAATGCGTTTTGATTTGCAAATAAAGTGATCGGAGAACCTGTGCAGATGGTGTTTGATGAAGAGCTGGTGATCCATGCATTATTATTGTAGGAAATAATCACATCAGGCCTTCCTAAGCTTAAATTAACACTGATATTACTACGAATCAAAATATCCTTTGTTCCATCATTGTTTACATCATCAATTTGAACCGCTCTGTTTAGATTAATCAAACGTCCAATCTGGAAATGAGAAGCTGTTGCAAAAGTTCCTGTGCCCGATCCAATTAATACAGAAAAATCATACGTATTATAATTACCTGTAATAACATCCCACTTTGAATCGTTATTCACATCAACAATATTTATCGTACGCGGACTTGAGCCGGTTGAAAAGGTAATAGCAGGTTGTAATGTGCCTGATGGAGTTCCTAAAAGAACACCAACATTGTTGGCAAATGAATTTACGACCATAACATCCTTATTTCCGTCATTGTTTACGTCTTTTACTTCCAAAGCCAAAGGTCCGCTACCTCCCGAAGGGTATGCCACAGGACCTGTAAAGCCCATTGATCCATTCCCTAACAGAACATAAACTGAATTTACATTAAGTACTGTATATACAATATCTAAATTTCCATCAGCGTTAAGATCGCCTACAGACAGATTAAAAGGATTAGGGGCCGTTGAAATAGTTGTTGTAGGAACGAGATTTCCAGTGCCATTTCCACTAAATACAATCACATTAGAACCGTTGGATAATAAAACAAGATCTTTATTACCGTCGTTATTAAAATCAGCTAACTGGCCATCTGCCGGGGTAGAAGTCATACTTAAGGAATTAGTTGTACTGAAAGCGCCTGTACCATTGCCCAAATAAACACCAATTTTTCCACTGGAATAACTTAATGTAACAATGTCTTGTTTTGCATCATTATTTATATCATCAGAAAGAACAGTACCAACCAAAGATGCTGAAGGAATAGCATAAGCATTTGGGGTAAGGTAAGCTCCTGAACCATTTGCTAACGAAACTTCGATACCTGTAATAGTACCTATCACCATATCTTTTCTTCCATCACCGTTTAAATCAGACATCACAAAACCACTAGACCCGCTTACTTCATTGAATTTTTGTACAGGAATCCCTTTAAAAACACCACCACCTTGATTCGGTAAAAAATAAATATGTTTATCGTTTGCAGAAGTTGTACAAATTATATCGAGCAAACCATCATTATTATAATCATTTATTTTGATAGTGCCGCCAGTCTGCGAACTATTAAGATCTAAACCTATAATTTTACCAACTGTAAATGAACCAAGGCCGTTGCCTATTAAAATGCGAAGACCACCTTCTGACATTACAACAAGATCCAATTTTGAATCTCCAGTTACATCACCACTGGAAACAGAGAACGGCGAATCTACCAGATTACTAATAACGCTTGTAGTAAACGTTCCTAAACTATTTCCAAAATATAAACACATGTTGTTGCTTTGTTGGTTCATAAAAGCAAAATCTTTATTACCGTCGCCATTGAAATCACCAAAAGCTATATCACTTCCAAACCCTGTTCCAACAATATTAGTATATGTAAGCAGTGCTCCTGTTCCTGTTCCATAATGAATTTTTGCGCCGGCCTGACCATTGGTACAAACAACATCCTTATTACCATCGTTGTTCAAATCATCTATTCCTATTCTTGCAGTGCCTGAACCATACGTAGTATAACTATTAACAGGGCCAAAAGTTCCGTTTCCGTTTCCTAATAAAATATTAATACTCCCAGGATTATAATTACTTATTGAAACAACAATATCATTTATGTTATCGTTATTCATATCAACCACTTTAAGGTCATATAGCTGTGCTGTGCCAGTAACTGTTCCACAAGAAAGGTTTCCTGAACTTACAAAGCTCCCGGTGCCATTACCTAAAAGAATTGTCAAATCTTTTGTACCGTAATTTGCAATAACCATATCGAGATTATTATCCCCATTTAAATCTTTTAATGCACTATAGGCTGGTCCTGTTCCAACAGATAACGTAACGCTTTGCGTAAACGTTCCATTATTACTACCAATTAGTGTAATTAATTTATTGCTAAACGTTGTAAATACAACATCTTTAATATTGTCGCCATTTATATCGCCAATATTTGTTGAGTAAGGGCCGTCGTTTGGAAAGTTATACGAATAATCTTTTAAAGATGTAAAACAGGTGCTTTGTGAAACAACACTGAGTATAGTAAATAAGGTAAAAGCAATAGCGATTGATATCTTTTTCATGTTGAGTTATTTTTAACTCTAAGTTAGATGGAATTAGATCTATTCACGAACTGTTCACTCATTTAAAACGTGGGTTCAATAATGGAGATGAACAAAACAAAAAACCCCAACATTTCTGTTGGGGTTTTTAATTTTATAGTTCCGTCAAACTGAGCGGAGTCGAAATTAAGCTTCTTGCTCTATCTCTTCTTTACTTGCCATTAATCGCTCGTATTCTTCTTTGCTTCCTACTACAAGTTTTTCGTAATGACGTAGACCTGTACCTGCAGGAATTAAGTGTCCTACAATTACGTTCTCTTTCAAGCCGTTTAATGTGTCTACTTTTCCGTTCACTGCTGCTTCATTCAATACTTTTGTAGTTTCTTGGAACGATGCTGCTGAGATCCAGCTGCTGGTTTGTAATGATGCACGTGTGATACCTTGTAAGATCGGATTTGCTGTTGCAGGAACCGCATCGCGGGCTTCAACAATTTTAAGATCTTTGCGTCTCAACACTGAGTTCTCATCACGTAATTTACGCGCAGTAATAATTTGTCCGCGTTTCAATTCAGTGCTATCACCCGGCTCTAACACAACTTTTTTACCAAACACGTTATCGTTCTCTGTCATGAAATCGATCTTGTTTGCTAATTGTTGTTCTAAGAACATTGTATCACCCGGATCAACGATCTCAACCTTACGCATCATTTGACGCACAATAGTTTCGAAGTGCTTGTCATTTAATTTCTGACCTTGTAAACGGTATACCTCTTGAATTTCATTCACTAAGTATTCCTGTACTGAAGTTGGCCCTTTGATAGATAAAATATCTCCAGGACTCACAGCACCGTCTGATAAAGAATCACCGGCACGAACGAAATCGTTCTCTTGTACTAAGATGTGTTTACTTAAGTTAACTAAATAACGGCGTTGCTCTCCGGTTTTTGCTTCAACGATCACCTCACGGTTACCACGTTTAATTTTACCGAATGAAACAATACCATCAATTTCAGAAACAACAGCAGGATTGCTTGGATTACGAGCCTCGAATAATTCAGTTACACGAGGTAAACCACCGGTGATATCACCAGTTTTACCCGTAACACGAGGGATCTTAACCAACGTAGTACCCGGCTCAATTTTTGCACCTTCAGCTACGATGATGTGTGCACCAACCGGAATGTTGTATGTTTTTAACGGCTCACCTTTTTTATCCACAACTCGGATCATAGGGCTCATCGTTTTATCTTTACTTTCAATGATCACTTTCTCTTTAAAGCCTGTTTGTTCGTCAGACTCTTCACGGAAAGTTACATTTTCTTTGATATGCTCAAACTCTGCAGTACCACCAAATTCAGAAACGATGATAGCATTGTATGGATCCCAATCACAAATAAGCTCACCTTTTTTCACTTTAGAACCTGGCTTAATGTATAAGTCAGAACCATAAGGAATATTTCCGGTAGTTAAAGTAATGCCTGTATTTGAATCAACGATACGAACCTCAGTTGAACGACCAATAACGATATTTACTTTTTTACCATCATTGTTTATTCTTTCTACTGTACGTAATTCGTCAATTTCAGCAATACCATCATACTTCGCTTCCAATTTAGAAGATGCAGCAACGTTACTTGCAGTACCACCCACGTGGAATGTACGAAGCGTTAACTGTGTACCCGGCTCACCAATTGATTGTGCAGCAATAACACCTACAGCCTCACCTAACTGAACTAATCGCCCGTTAGCTAAGTTACGACCGTAACATTTTGAACACACACCATGTTTTGATTCGCACGTTAATACCGAACGGATATCAATTGTTTCAATTGGAGATGCTTCAATTTTTGCACCAATATCTTCATTGATCAATTCACCTACAGAAACGATCAAATCACCTGTTGTTGGATGATAAACATCATTTACAGCAACGCGACCTAAAATACGATCGTACAATGATTCAACTACATCATCATTATTTTTTAAAGCTGTCATGCTTAAACCACGAAGTGTTCCGCAATCTGACTCATTAATAATAACGTCTTGTGCAACGTCAACTAAACGACGTGTTAAGTAACCCGCATCGGCAGTTTTAAGAGCCGTATCAGCCAAACCTTTACGCGCACCGTGAGTTGAAATAAAATATTCTAAGATAGAAAGTCCTTCACGGAAATTAGATAATACCGGATTCTCAATGATAGATGCAGTTGTATCACCCGCTTTTTGAGGCTTAGCCATCAAACCACGCATTCCACTTAACTGTTTAATTTGTTCTTTACTACCACGAGCACCAGAGTCAAGCATCATGTACACGGCGTTGAAACCTTGACGTTCTGTGCTTAATTTATCTAATACCTTTTTTGTAACTTTTGAGTTAGCATGAGTCCAGATGTCGATGATCTGATTGTAACGCTCGTTGTTGGTAATGAAACCTAAGTTATAGTTTCCAATTACTTCATCAACTTGCTCTTGTGCATCAGCAATGATCTTTGTTTTCTCAGGAGGAGTTTGGATATCTCCTAAGTTAAATGATAAACCACCTTTGAATGCAGTACGGAATCCAATTTCTTTGATATCATCCAAGAATTTAGCAGCAACTGCCATACCCGAACGTTTGATAACGTTACCGATTATATCACGAAGAGATTTCTTAGTTAGTAATTCATTGATGTAACCTACTTCATGAGGAACAACTGTGTTAAAGATCACACGACCAACAGTAGTATCAATTACTTTAGTTACTAATTTATCACCTTCCCAAGCATTTGTAACTCTTACTTTGATAGTAGCATGCATATCAACTTTCTTTTCATTCAAAGCAATATTTACTTCTTCAGCAGAATAAAATATTTTTCCTTCTCCACGTACACCATCATTTTCTAAGTTCATTTTACCTTTTGTAAGATAATATAAACCTAACACCATGTCTTGTGATGGCACCGCAACCGGTGCACCATTCGAAGGGTTTAAAATATTATGTGAAGCCAACATTAAAATTTGTGCTTCTAAAATTGCGGCATGTCCCAACGGAACGTGCACCGCCATTTGATCACCGTCGAAATCGGCGTTAAACGCAGTACACACTAGGGGATGTAACTGTATCGCTTTTCCTTCGATCAATTTTGGTTGGAATGCTTGAATACCTAATCTGTGGAGTGTTGGAGCACGATTCAAAAGAACTGGATGTCCCTTTAACGCGTTCTCTAAAATATCCCAAACAATTGGCTCTTTACGATCAACAATTTTCTTAGCTGATTTTACTGTTTTTACAATACCACGCTCTATCATTTTACGAATGATAAATGGCTTGAATAGTTCAGCAGCCATTTCTTTTGGCAATCCGCACTCGTGTAGTTTCAATTCAGGTCCTACAACAATTACCGAACGCGCTGAATAATCCACACGTTTACCTAATAAGTTTTGACGGAAACGGCCTTGCTTACCTTTTAATGAATCAGATAATGATTTTAAAGGGCGGTTACTTTCTGTTTTAACTGCATTTGATTTACGTGAGTTGTCAAATAATGAATCAACCGACTCTTGCAACATACGTTTTTCGTTACGTAAAATTACATCGGGAGCTTTAATTTCAATTAAACGCTTTAAACGGTTATTACGAATAATAACACGGCGGTATAAATCATTTAAATCAGAAGTAGCAAAACGACCTCCATCCAATGGAACGAGTGGACGTAATTCTGGTGGAATAACTGGCACAACTTTAATAATCATCCACTCTGGCTTGTTAACCACATTTTGGTTAGCTTGACGGAATGCTTCAATAACATTTAAACGTTTTAATGCTTCGTTTTTACGTTGTTGTGATGTTTCATTACTTGCTTTGTGACGTAATTCATATGATAACGAATCTAAATCTAACCGCGATAAAAGCTCTTGTAAAGCTTCTGCACCCATCTTAGCAATAAATTTATTTGGATCTGCATCATCTAACATTGCATTTTCTTTTGGCAATGCATCTAATGTATTCAAGTATTCTTCTTCAGTTAAAAAGTCTAAGTAGCTTACGCCTTTTTCGGCAGCAACACCTGCACTAATTACTACATAACGCTCGTAGTAAATGATCATGTCCAGTTTCTTAGTTGGTAATCCCAACAAGTAACCAATTTTATTAGGTAATGAACGGAAATACCAGATGTGCGCAACTGGAACCACTAAATTAATGTGTCCCATACGCTCACGACGTACTTTCTTTTCTGTAACCTCAACACCACAACGGTCACAAACAATTCCTTTGTAACGAATACGTTTGTATTTACCGCAGTGACACTCATAATCTTTTACAGGTCCAAAGATACGCTCGCAAAACAAACCGTCTCTTTCAGGTTTGTAGGTACGATAATTGATTGTTTCAGGTTTTAGAACCTCGCCACTTGAACGTTTCAAGATAGTTTCAGGCGAAGCTAAACTGATGGTTATTCTAGAGAAATTCGATTTTTGTTTGTTATCTCTTCTTAAAGCCATGTTATATTTACCGGTTTAATTTTTAATTTATTTGAGTACACAATGCCAGTTCGAGAGAGTTGGAATTGAATTCCAACTCTTCTCTACTCTGCATTTAATCCATTGTAATATCTAATGCCAAGCCTCTTAATTCGTGCAACAATACGTTGAACGACTCAGGAATACCCGGAGTTGGGATATTATCGCCTTTTACAATTGCTTCGTAAGCTTTTGCACGACCAATAACATCATCAGATTTTACAGTTAATAATTCTTGTAACACGTTGGCTGCACCGTATGCTTCTAGTGCCCAAACCTCCATCTCACCAAAACGCTGACCACCAAATTGTGCTTTACCACCAAGAGGTTGTTGCGTAATTAATGAATATGGTCCGATCGAACGCGCGTGCATCTTATCATCTACCATGTGACCTAATTTCAGCATGTAAATTATCCCTACAGTTGCTGGTTGATCAAAACGTTCTCCTGTTCCACCATCGTGCAAATAAGTACGTCCGTATTGCGGAACGCCTGCTTTAGCAGTGTACTCATCAATTTGCTCAATTGTAGCACCGTCGAAAATAGGTGTTGAGAATTTCAATCCTAATTTTTGTCCGGCCCAAGCAAGAACTGTTTCATAGATCTGACCTAAGTTCATACGAGAAGGTACACCAAGTGGATTCAATACGATATCTACCGGAGTTCCGTCTTCTAAGAATGGCATGTCTTCATCCTTTACGATACGAGCAACAATACCTTTGTTACCGTGACGACCCGCCATTTTATCACCCACTTTTAACTTACGTTTTTGAGCGATATAAACCTTAGCCAACTTCACAATTCCGTTTGGTAATTCATCACCAACTGAAATTTGGAATTTCTCACGTTTGTACTTTCCTAATAGATCGTTGTACTGGATCATGAAGTTGTGAAGCAAACGCTCTACAGATTCATTTTTATCTTTATCAGTTGTCCAGTTACTTGGATTTACTTCCGAATAATCAACACGCTCTAATAATTTTTGAGTGAATTTTGTTCCGCGAGGAATTACTTCTTCACCTAAGATATTGGTTACACCTTGAGATGTTCTTCCGTTCACAAGTACGAATAATTTGTCAACTAATTTTAATTTCAGGTTATAAACATTCTTCTCGTGTTCTGAATCCAATTTTTCGATCATTGGTTTCTCTTCGGCTTTTGTCTTTTTATCCTTAATAGCACGAGAGAATAATTTTTTATCTATAACAACACCTTTGATAGATGGAGATACTTTTAATGAAGCATCTTTTACATCACCCGCTTTATCACCAAAGATGGCACGTAACAATTTCTCTTCCGGGGAAGGATCTGTTTCACCTTTTGGAGTAATCTTACCGATAAGGATATCGCCTTCTTTTACGTCGGCACCAACTCTAACTATTCCGTTCTCATCTAAGTCTTTAGTTGCTTCTTCACTTACGTTAGGAATATCAGGAGTTAACTCTTCTAAACCACGTTTTGTGTCGCGCACTTCTAAAGTATACTCATCAATATGAATTGATGTGAAGATATCATCACGAACAATTTTTTCAGAGATAACAATTGCATCCTCAAAGTTGTAACCTTTCCAAGGCATGAACGCTACTTTTAAGTTACGACCTAATGCTAACTCACCATCTTGTGTTGCATAACCATCGCATAATACTTGTCCTTTAGTAACTTTATCACCTTTCTTAACGATAGGTTTTAAGTTCATACAAGTACTTTGATTTGTTTTTTGGAATTTAGTTAACTTGTATGTTTTCACATCACCTTCGAAGCTTACTAATTTTTCATCTTCAGAACGTGTGTAACGAATAACGATCTCACGAGCATCAACGTATTCAACAATTCCATTGTTCTCAGCATTTATCAATACACGGCTATCTTCAGCAACGCGTGCTTCGATACCTGTACCAACAATTGGTGCTTGAGGACGTAATAATGGAACTGCTTGACGTTGCATGTTCGACCCCATCAATGCACGGTTTGCGTCATCATGCTCCAAGAAAGGAATTAATGATGCAGCGATTGATGCAATTTGATTTGGCGCAACATCCATTAAATGAATTTGCGACGGTTCAAGAATAGGGAAATCACCTTCGCGACGGGATGTTACTTTTTGAGTTATAAAAACTCCTTTGTCATCCAAGTCAACATTTGCTTGCGCGATATTTTTTTGATCTTCTTCTTCCGCCGTTAAATAAATAACAGGTTTATTAACCTCAACCTTGCTATTTGCAACGTTACGGAATGGAGTTTCAATAAAGCCTAATTTATTAACCTTAGCGAATACACATAGTGAAGAAATCAAACCAATGTTTGGTCCTTCTGGTGTTTCAATGGTGCATAAACGGCCGTAGTGTGTGTAGTGAACGTCACGAACCTCGAAACCTGCACGCTCACGACTTAAACCTCCTGGCCCTAGTGCCGATAGACGACGCTTATGCGTAATCTCGGATAGAGGGTTGGTTTGATCCATGAACTGAGATAACTGATTTGTTCCGAAGAACGAGTTAATTACAGACGATAATGTTTTTGCGTTGATCAAATCGGTTGGCGAGAACACCTCATTATCACGAACGTTCATACGCTCACGAATAGTACGAGCAATACGCGCTAAACCAACGCCGAACTGAGCGTATAATTGCTCACCTACAGTACGAACACGACGGTTTGACAAGTGATCGATATCATCCACATTTGTTTTTGAGTTAATTAACTCGATCAAATATTTAATGATGAGGATCATGTCCTCTTTAGTTAATACACGGATCTCCGTTGGAATATCGATACCGAATTTTTTATTGATACGGTAACGTCCAACTTCTCCTAGATCATAACGTTTATCAGAGAAAAATAATTTATCAATTACACCACGTGCAGTTTCTTCATCAGGTGGCTCAGCATTACGAAGTAAACGGTAGATGAACTCTATCGCTTCTTTTTCTGAGTTAGTTGAATCTTTTTGTAAAGTGTTATAAATAATAGTGTAATCTGCACTGTTCACGTCTTCTTTGTGAAGAATGATAGATTTTACACCTGAATCACATATCAAATCGATGTGATCATCTTCTAATAAAGTTTCGCGATCAATAATAACTTCGTTACGTTCGATAGAAACTACCTCTCCGGTATCCTCGTCTACGAAATCTTCGATCCAGGTTTTAAGAACACGAGCAGCTAATCTGCGGCCAACTTCGCGTTTTAAACCTGCTTTACTAACTTTAACCTCATCAGCAAGACCAAAGATCTCGAGAATTTGTTTATCGCTTTCGAAACCGATAGCGCGTAATAAAGTAGTAACAGGTAATTTTTTCTTACGATCAATATAAGCATACATCACGTTATTGATATCGGTTGCGAATTCTATCCACGAACCTTTAAACGGAATAACGCGAGCGCTGTATAATTTGGTTCCGTTAGCATGACGGCTTTGGCCGAAGAACACACCCGGAGAACGGTGTAATTGTGAAACAATAACACGTTCAGCACCATTTATGATAAAAGATCCTTTTGGGGTCATGTAAGGGATAGTTCCCAAATACACGTCCTGCATGATAGGCTCGAAATCCTCATGCTCAGGATCTGTACAATACAAATATAATTTTGCTTTTAAAGGCACACTGTATGTCAAACCACGTTCGATACATTCATCAAGAGAATAGCGAGGTGGATCGATGTAGTAGTCCTTGAACTCTAACACGAAATTGTTACGTGCATCAGAGATAGGGAAGTTCTCAGCGAACACTTTGAATAACCCTTCTTTTTTACGGTTATCAGGTGTAGTTTCCAGCTGGAAAAAATCCTGGAAAGATTTGATCTGTATATCCAAAAAATCTGGATACTCGATCGGGAATTTGTTTGACGAGAAGTTAACTCGTTTCTGATTTTTAATTGCTGCCAAGGTAATTTTTGGTTAAGTAAAACAATAAAGAGAGGTACCCGTGTTTTTGTTGTTCTCAACAAAAGGAAAATGGCGGGCGCTTAGCGCCCAGCCTTTTCCAAATTCCAATAGAAATTACTTAACTTCTACTTTAGCACCAGCTTCTTCTAAAGCTTTTTTAATAGCTTCAGCTTCTTCTTTTCCAATGCCCTCTTTTACTGGCTTCGGAGCTCCATCCACTAAGTCTTTAGCTTCTTTCAATCCTAAACCTGTAAGGTCTTTTACAACTTTTACAACACCTAATTTAGCAGCACCTGCTTCTTTTAGGATAACATCAAAAGTTGTTTTTACAGCAGCAGCTTCTCCGCCACCGCCACCTGATACTACAACCGCAGCTGCAGCAGGTTCTATGCCGTACTCGTCTTTTAATATTTTAGCTAAGTCTTGTACTTCTTTTACTGTTAAGCTTACTAATGTTTCAGCTACTGATTTTACGTCTGCCATTTTATTATGGTTTTTAAATTTATTAATAATTAATTTTTATTCTTTTTGATCACTCTTCTAGTGGTTATTATGCCGCAGCATCTTCCCCACTTTTTCTGTTTTCTAGGCCACCAATAACGCGTTGGATCGGAGATTGTAATAATCCAATTATCTCTCCTATCATTTCGTTTTTCGATTTCAACGATGCCAAAGCATCTAATTGATTATCGCCCATATAAATCATTTCTTCAACAAAGGCCGCTTTTAAAACTGGCTTAACGCCTGCTTTACCACGAAACTCCTTAATAACTTTAGCCGGTGCGCTTGACACATCGGTAAAGATCAAAGCAGTTTCGCCTTTTAATGCAGGTATAAGTTCAGCTAAACGCGAATCGCTTGCGCGCTCGATCGCTTTTTTCAATAAGGTGTTTTTTACAACCTTTACTGATATCTTTTTTGCGAAACAAGCTCTGCGGAAATTATTTACTTTTTCTACTGTTAATGAAGAACAATCTGCTAAATAGATCTTGTTGTTAGCGTTTAATTCGCTAACCAACCCGTCTATCACTTTTGTTTTTTCAGCTTTATTCATAGCTTTTTTTAGTTTTAGCAGTTTTTAATTAAATGATTTGGTGTCGATGATGATACCTGGACTCATAGTGCTGCTCATTGTAATTGATCTTACATATGAACCTTTAGCACTTGATGGTTTCAATTTCATAACTGCTTGTAACAATTCATTTGCGTTGTCGGCAATTTTTGCTGCATCAAAAGATGCTTTACCAACTGCTGCATGAATGATGCCTGCTTTGTCTACTTTGAAATCAATTTTACCACCCTTTGAATCGGTTACAGCTTTACCTACGTCCATGGTTACAGTACCAGTTTTAGGATTTGGCATTAAACCACGAGGGCCTAGTACACGTCCTAAAGCACCAACTTTACCCATAACAGAAGGCATAGTGATGATAACATCAACATCTGTCCAACCACCTTTTATTTTCTCGATGTACTCGTCTAATCCAACGAAATCCGCACCTGCAGCTTTAGCCTCAGCTTCTTTATCCGGAGTAACAATTGCTAATACGCGCAATATTTTTCCAGTTCCGTGAGGTAATGATACAGTTCCACGAACCATTTGATTAGCTTTCCTTGGGTCAACTCCTAAGCGGATCGCAAGATCCACAGACGAATCAAATTTTGTAGTTGTAATGTCCTTTACAATTTTTGAAGCGTCTACTACAGAGTAAGCTTTTTCAGCATCATACTTTGCTTCAGAAGCTTTTCTTTTTTTAGTCAACGTTGCCATTTTTTTGAAAGCGTTTTTAATTAATAATTATTTTAATTTAGAAAGGTTTGTTTCCTGAAACAGTTACACCCATACTCCGCGCAGTACCTGCGATCATACTCATTGCTGATTCCATTGTAAAACAGTTCATGTCTACAATTTTATCTTCTGCAATTTTTTTGATCTGATCCCAACTGATCGAACCAACTTTTTTACGATTGCTCGTAGCTGATCCAATTTGTACTTTGGTAGCCTCTTTTATTTGAACTGCAACAGGCGGACGTTTGATAACAAAATCAAACGACTTATCGGTATAAACATTAATGATTACAGGTAAAATTTTACCTGGTTGATCTTGGGTTCTTGCGTTGAACTGTTTGCAAAACTCCATGATGTTTACACCTTTAGCACCTAAAGCAGGACCAATAGGAGGCGATGGGTTAGCAGCTCCACCTTTGATTTGCAACTTTACAATTGCTGATAACTCTTTTGCCATTTCTTTTAGTTTTACTTTATTTATTTTATTTCAACGATCTAATGTCTCACCTATAGATCATTTTTTGTTATTGTTGGTTTGGTTAAGGCTCCTTTCGGAATTTAGTTACTTTGAGTTGGAAGCAGCAAAGCACTCTTACCTTAATTTACGCCATTCAATTTTTTTATTCTTTTTCTACTTCACCAAAGTTTAGTTCTACGGGTTGTTTACGTCCGAAGATCTTCACTGTAACTTTAATTTTCTTTTTGTCTTCCATTACTTCTTCAATGATGCCAATGAATCCGTTGAATGGACCGTTAATTACTTTCACCGATTCGCCAACCATGTAATTTGTTGCCATGGTTCCTTCGCTCTCAGTTAATTCATCAACCTTGCCTAAAATACGATTCACTTCCGTTAAGCGCATTGGAACAGGATCTCCGCCTTTAGTTTCGCCTAAGAAACCAATAACGCCTGTAATTTGCTTAATGATGTGAGTGATCTCACCTTTTAGAGCAGCTTCTATCAATACATATCCAGGATAGAAAGAACGTTCCTTAGTGGTTTTTTTACCATTGCGGATCTGAATGATCTTCTCCGTTGGAATCAACACTTGAGCAACGTACTCATTTAGTTTCAGGCGAGAGATCTCCATCTCAATGTATTGCTTTACCTTCTTCTCTTGCCCACTGATAGCGCGTACCACATACCATTTGCGGTTAATTGCGTTATCTATTTTGGTTACTTCAGCCATTTTAAATTCTTTAATTTATTAACTAACTAAACTGTAAGCGGCCTTCATTAAATTCTCGAAGCCATAATCCATTAAGAATACCACCAACGCGATGATAACCGATGATATCATTACCACCACGGCACTTCCCTGAAGTTCTGTCCAGGTTGGCCAACTAACTTTGTTTAGAAGTTCGTTCTTTGTTTCACTTATATAATCACCAAACTTACTCATGTCTTTTTCTTTAATTTTTTAACGTCCTCTTTCGCTTCGGCTTCTGAGGACAAGCACGGGTGGAGAGATTCGAACTCCCATCAACGGTTTTGGAGACCGGTATGCTACCATTGCACCACACCCGTTTTCCTTAAACTTCTTTACCCTTTATAAATGGCAAAATGGCTACCCTTTTTTCGGGAGCCATTTTGCCTATATTTATGACTATGGCAATTAGTCTAAAATCTCAGTAACTTGACCAGCACCTACGGTACGACCACCCTCACGGATAGCGAAACGTAGACCTTTGTCCATCGCAATTGGAGATATTAACATCACCTCAATTGTTACGTTATCTCCCGGCATTACCATTTCGCGACCTGATTCAAGAGTAATTTCTCCTGTTACGTCGGTTGTACGGAAATAGAATTGCGGACGATATTTATTTTGGAATGGAGTATGACGTCCACCTTCTTCTTTTTTCAAGATGTAAACCTCAGCTTTAAATTTAGCGTGTGGTTTTACTGTTCCTGGCTTAATAATAACCATTCCACGTTTGATGTCTTTTTTCTCGATACCACGTAATAATAATCCTACGTTATCTCCAGCTTCACCGTAATCAAGGATCTTACGAAACATCTCAACACCTGTTACAGTAGAAGATAATTTCTCAGCGCCCATACCAATTATATCAACTGCATCGTTAGAGTTAATTACACCAGTTTCGATACGACCTGTAGCAACAGTACCACGACCAGTGATCGTGAACACGTCTTCAACAGGCATCAAAAATGGCTTATCTTTTTCACGTGGAGGAATTGGAATGAAAGCATCTACCGCATCCATTAATTCCATGATCTTATCAACCCATTTTGGATCGCTATTCAATCCACCAAGAGCTGAACCACGAATGATAGGAGTGTTTACACCATCAAATTTATAGAACGTTAATAGTTCACGAATTTCCATTTCAACAAGGTCTAATAACTCTAAGTCATCAACCATGTCAACTTTGTTCATGAACACTACAATTTTAGGTACACCTACCTGACGTGCAAGAAGGATATGCTCACGAGTTTGTGGCATTGGTCCGTCGGTTGCAGCAACTACTAGAATTGCACCGTCCATTTGAGCAGCACCAGTAACCATGTTCTTAACGTAATCGGCGTGACCAGGACAGTCAACGTGAGCGTAGTGACGGGTTAATGTTGAATACTCAACGTGTGAAGTATTAATTGTAATACCGCGTTCTTTCTCTTCTGGAGCGTTATCAATTGACGAGAAGTCGCGAACTTCTGCTAAACCTTTACTTGCTAAAACAGTTGTAATAGCTGCAGTTAAAGTAGTTTTGCCGTGATCTACGTGACCAATAGTTCCAATGTTTAAGTGTGGTTTGGAACGGTCGAATTTTTCTTTTGCCATAGTTTTATTTTTTTACTTTTTGTTGTTATATATTATTAGTTTTCTACTAATTTTCTTTTTCAATTTTTTGAGCTGTTGAGCAGGATTGAACTGCCGACCTCCTCCTTACCAAGGAGGTGCTCTACCACTGAGCTACAACAGCCTGAACATTTGAAAATTCATTTTCTCGGCGTCGCAGCGAAGTTTTTTAATCCTCATTTACACTAGTAAACTCCGGCTAAAAAATTTCACGCTCCTTGAGAAAGTGAATTTTGAAATGTTCAGCAAAATGGTCCTCCTGAACGTTCAAAAATTGCTTTCTCAGCGTTAAAGTTTTCAAACGTTGTTTCTGAATTTTGTGACAATACACTAAATTCAATTTCAACTCAATTTTTTAAAGAACAATACGTTCAGATACACGAAAAGTCCCTCACTTTGGGGACATCCGAAACTCCATTGGCCGTGATACACAAGCCTTTCTTGTTTCGTCCGCACTAAACGGTTATTTTCAATCACCACAATCTCTTTTCTCTCTCCACTTTTCTCCTACATTTTAAAGAGCGAAAGACGGGTCTCGAACCCGCAACCTCCAGCTTGGAAGGCTGGAGCTCTACCAATTGAGCTACTTTCGCTTTTTGATCTTAAATTTTTTTTAAGATCGATAACCGTGGGGACAGGAGGATTCGAACCTCCGAAGACGAAGTCAACAGATTTACAGTCTGTCCCATTTGGCCACTCTGGTATATCCCCTTTAATTAAAAAGAGCCGAAGAAGGGACTCGAACCCCCGACCGCCTGATTACAAATCAGGAGCTCTACCAGCTGAGCTACTTCGGCTTTTAATGCTTTAAATGTTAAAGAACTATCCCCAAAAATTTAGGGACTGCAAAATTAATTATTAATTCGGTTTAAACAAAAGAAAAATCGAAATATTTACACATTTTTTTAATAGGCTGTAAATATAGGAAAATAAGCTATTTAAGGGTTCCCAGATCCTTATTAAAAATTTGAAAATTGGAGGGTAAATAATTGTTGATTCGGGTATCCAGATTTTTGCCCCAACCAAGGCCAAAACCCTTGCTGGTAAAGAGTTTCAAGCCCTTTGAAGCGTTTTGAAGTAAAAAAGACTCCTTTTTTAAGTACTTAATAGCTTCACTATCAGATAATTCAATGCTATTAATTGATGTATTGGTAAAATTTGAAAGTGCCAAAAAGTGATGCGGGATCAATTCGTTATGTTTTAACTCACCTAGGGGTGTTCCTACCGACTTGAAGTAAAGTTCACTTTTACATGAATTGATAAATTGCAAACAATTATTATTCAATAATTTAAATTCATTATTATGATTGATCACTTTATGATTATCATCAAGAATTATGAAGTTTTCAAGAACTCGAATTTCGGCTTTTGTTGCCTCTTTGAACGTGTTCTTTTTAGCCAAGTTCATAGATTCAGTTTCAGCAGAAACTTTCAAAACGCAACAGAAAAATCCCTCCCCTAGAATTTTATAGGGGTAAAATCTAAATCCAAAACCCGTGTCTTCAATTCCCCAATTTGGATCAATATCAATTTTAACAACCTCCATGCCATGTTCAGATACCAGCCATTTCACTATCTCTTCGTTCTCTGAGCTTGAATAACTGCAAGTACTATACACCAAATGCCCATTCGGCCTCAAAGCAGGCAAAACATCGGCTAAAATGGCTCTTTGACGAGAACTGCAATGGGCAACGGAATCTAAACTCCACTCATTAACCGCATCTTCTTGCTTTCTGAACAGGCCACTTCCACTGCAAGGAGCATCAACTAACACTATATCAAAAATACCTTTAAGCTTTGAAAATGAACGTGTTTCGCTATTGGTAACGGCATGATTACAATTCCCCCACTTGGCCAAATTGTAGGCTAAAACATCTGCCCTATTCTTTACCACTTCGTTGGAAACCAAAACGCTTTTTTTATTCAAACACGAACCTAAAATGGTTGATTTTCCTCCGGGTGCGGCGCAAATATCCAAGGCAAAAAGTTCCTCATCAAAATTCACCACCTGTTTTAATACATGCTCAACAAACATCGACGAGGCTTCTTGCACATAATAGCAGCCCGCATGAAACAAAGGATCGGACGTAAAAATCGGCCGCTCTTTTAGGTAAAACGCCTCTTTAGCCCAAGGAACAATTTCGCCAACTTCAAAATTTAAACCGGTTTTTTTAAAGGGGTTGAGGCGAATTGAGGTTGGAGCTTGTGTTTGGTGTGCTTTTATAAATGCATCTTCATTAAAACCCAGAATGTGTTTTAAACTGTTTATAAAATCTGGGGGGAACGAAGACATGGTTCGTGTTTAAAAAATAAATTTGCTGCGTGGATATTGTCAAAGTTCGTAAAATAAAACTGAGTTTACCACAAGCCCTCAAAAAAATAAAACATTGGTGTGCTTATCAAGAAAGGGCGCACTATGAAACGCGAGGCAAGTTGTTTGATTATGGATTGAGTGCCAGCGATATTGAAGAAGCACTTGCAGTATTAGTTTCGGAGAATTATTTGAATGAAGAGCGCTTTGCCGAAACGTTTGCGAGAGGGAAATTTAGAATAAAACAATGGGGCAAAAACAAAATTAAGGCCGAATTAAAATTTAAAAAAGTAAGTGATTATTCTATAAATAAAGCACTCAAACAAATAGACAACACTGATTATAGAAAAACAATTGAAAAATTGCTCGAACGTAAGCTAAGAGAAACAAAAGAAAAGGTACCTTACAAGAAGAATTACAAAGTTCTTCAATACGCGATAAGCAGAGGCTTTGAACAAGACATTGTGGCGGATGTTTTAAAATTAATAACAGAACACTAACGTATTATATATATGAATTTAGATCTTAAAAATAAACGCGCCGTAGTTTGCGGAAGCACACAGGGCATTGGAAAAGCAGTGGCCATGGAACTTGCAGCTATGGGATGCAACGTAACTTTAATTGCGCGCAACGAAGAATCGTTGAAAAAAACAAAGAATGAATTACCTATAAGTGGCAATCAAGTGCATTCGTATTTATGTGTTGATTTTGGAGATCAAGTAAAGTTGAAAGAATTGATTGAGGCTTTCATTCAACGCACAGGACCTGTAAATATTTTAATTAATAATACCGGCGGCCCCGCTGCGGGGCCTGCAAACATGGCCAAAACAGAAGAGTTTATTAGCGCATTCAATCAGCATTTAATATGCAATCATATTTTAGCTCAAGCGTGTATTGAAGGGATGAAGAATTTGGGTTATGGGCGCATTATTAATATTATTTCAACTTCTGTAAAACAACCGCTTCCAAACTTGGGTGTTAGTAATACCATTCGTGCTGCCGTTGCAAATTGGGCAAAAACATTGGCCAATGAATTAGCAAAGCACAATATTACCGTTAATAATGTACTACCGGGAGCCACAGCAACACAGCGTTTAAGTAACATCATAGATAATAAGGCGTTGAAAACAAACGCAAGTAATGATACGGTAAAAAAAGAAATGCTGCACGAAATTCCGATGGGCAGATTCGCTGAAGCATCAGAGATAGCAAGCGCTGTAGCGTTTTTGGCTAGTCCGGCCGCATCCTATATTACAGGTATAAATGTACCTGTTGATGGGGGAAGAACGGGTTGTTTATAACCTTTACTGAATTCAACAAATCGTTGTTACTAAGTTGATAACCATGCTCTAAACGCGAGTTACATTAACCGGTATTTTAGTGACATGATAAAATTTTTAATTATTACGTTCAATGCATTCCTGTTTTTTATAATCAGCCTCTTCTCTGGAGCTGACGGAATAAGCATCACAAGCAATTTACCAACATCAATGCAACCGGGCCAGGAGGTTGAGATTGAAGTGAAGATTACCAAGGGTGGTCTTGGCGGATTTGCAAAGTTTCAATTAGAAATACCCGAAGGCTTTACTGCTACTGAGGTAGATAGTAAAGGGGCTAACTACAGTTTTGCAACTGGGCTTGCGAAATGGGTTTGGCCTGCGCTTCCAACCGAAAGCGATGTTGTTATTAAATTCAAATTAAAAGCAGACGCAAGCATGTCGGGCGCTAAATCTGTTTCGGGTAAGTTTTCTTATGTAGAAAATAATGCTAAGCAAGTTGTAGAAATGCCTCCTGTAGAGATAATGATAGGCGGCGATGGTGCAGTAGCAACCGAAAATACAAGCACGCCAACAAACACTACATCTTCAAGCACACCAACAGTAGCAACCACAACACCTACTATATCAAGTACACCTACAATTGCAACAACACCAACTGTAGCAAGTACGCCAACCACGGAAGTTGCCAATACAACACCAACTACAAGCTTAAATGATGAGCCAGGCGCCAATGTTACAGTATTAAGGAACATTAAGCCAACAAGTAACCCAGATGAACATTTAATAGAATTAAAAATAAGTAAAGGTTCTATTAAAGGGTTTGCAAAGTTTAGCGACGATCTTCCAAATGGATACACTGCTAAATCAGTAGGTACTTCCGAAAGTTCTTTCTCAGTGGCAGATGGTAAAGTGAAATTTGTTTGGGTAACGCTTCCTTCTCAAGAAGAAATAACTATCTCTTATTTATTAAGTGGTAGAAGCGTGTCGATGGTGGAACTAACAGGTGAGTTTTCTTATCTTGCAAATGATCAAAGCAAAAAATTCATTATGCAAAAAGTTACTATACCTAATACACCTTCTGCAGAAATAGCTCAAACACCTACTTCTACTCCAACAATGACAGAAACTCCTACAAACACAGTAGTTACAACACCTACAAATACCGAAGTGGCAGTTACAACAAACACTGTTACTCCTACTGAAACTCCTACAAATACAGGAAATAACAATACTGAAAATACAGCTACTAATATCACCGAAAATCGTTCGGGAAGTATTAACTACCGTGTTCAAATAGGTGCTTTTAGTAATTCAAGCGTTACTTCGGGTACTTTATCAAGAAAATTTGGTGTAAAAGGTAATATCATTAGCGAAATGCAAGCAGGCTTAAATAAATTTATGGTTGGCAACCATAATGAGTATAAAGAAGCTCGTGATCAACGCGAAACAATAAGACCTTCGATCAATTCGGCATTTGTGGTTGCTTATAACGGTGCTAAGCGTGTTACCGTTCAGGAAGCTTTAATGCTAACAAATCAGAAATGGTTCAAATAAATTTACTATTTTTACCATGTAATTATGTACAAAAGGATATCGGTTCTTATACTACTGTTATTTGCCGGCTATGCTAAGGCACAGACAGATACTGCCGCTTCGCCTTTAGACAAACTCACTCCTGAGGAACTTATTCAGTATTATATTAATGAGCCTGAGCCTTTTTCGAAGTTTCGTGGCCCAGAAAAAGTTGGCGATTCCTTATTCGGAAACCTAAATACACAAGTTATTCCTACTCAAACGGTAGAAGCAAAAGGTTTATATCACGAGGGGATAGATGAAAGCGCTGATTCTACAGTGGCTGATTCAGCTTTCGTTTCAACTGCCCAGGCCATGAAGCCTAAAGTTTCATTAGGAGCAGGTCGTTTAGGTTTTTACGGAGACCTTTACAGTAAGAATCTTCAATCGCCCTTAACCGCCCGTTGGGGTTTTGATCTTAATCTTTCGCAAAGACTTACTCGCTATCTTCAGTTGAACTTTAATGTTATGTTTGGTAAGCTAGGTGCTAACGAACGCTCGTTATACAACAACTCTAATTTTATTTCAGAGATTCGCGCAGGTGGAGTTAACTTGATGTACGATTTTGGAAATTTTATTCCGGATAGATACATTGTAAGGCCCTATTTCACTATTGGAATATCGGGATTTGAGTTCTTGAGTAAAACAGATGTTTTAGATGCGAATGGAAACGCATATTACTACTGGAGTGATGGAAGTATTAAAAATATGCCTGAAACTGCAACGGGTTCTCAATATGCAATTGATTTAAGACGTGATTATGTGTATGAGACCGACATTAGAGAAAGCAATGTGAGTTTATTTGGCAAATACCCTGAGCGATCGTTTTCTACTGTGTATGGTGCAGGTATTGTAATGAAAATTACAGAGCGAGTTGATCTGAAGTTCAATTACCAAATGTACATCACTGCCACCGACTATATTGATGGGTTGACAAAAGAAAACGGCGGAAATAAACATAAAGATAAATTCACGTACTCATCCATTTCACTACAATACGATTTGCTCGCAAAACCACTCAAAATCAAAAAGAAGAAGAAACCTGTTGTTGATCCATCTACTATCGATTGGCTTGCTCTTGACAAAAGCGATTACGATAAAGACGGTGTTGATGACATGAAAGATAATTGCCAAGGAACTCCAAAAGAAGTAAAAGTAAATTCTGATGGGTGCCCTGAAGACACCGACGGTGATGGCATAGAAGATTTTAGAGATGATGAAATAAATACGCCAAAGGGAATGGTTGTTGACACGAAAGGTGTTGCCGCAAATGATGAGTATTGGAAAAAATGGTATGATCAGTATATGAATGACTCCACAGATGCTAACATGACCACGGAATACATAGGAAACACATTTGCATTAAAGAGTAATAAACCAAAATTTGATCTCGACAAAGAAGTTTACACAGTTGAGCTTGCGCGTTACGAAGGCGCCATACCAAGCGATGAAATGGCATTCCTTTTAAGTATTGGAGACATTAACTCAACTACTCTAGAAAATGGAACTACAGTTGTTTATACTTCGGGCAGATTTAATAAAGTAAAAAATGTTTTGAAGAGTCGAGATGAATTTGTAAAAATGGGTAACGCTAATGCTGGAATCTCTAAATTAAAAGGAAAAAATATTACTCGCTTAAGTGAAGAAGATGTTCAAAAATTATTGGCTGCCGAAACCAAAGCGATGGAAGACCTTAAAGCCGGTTCAGACTCAACTAGCATTGCCAATGCTAATATTGAGAATATCGCAAGCGAAGGTTTTGGTCCAGACGATATTGTTTACCGTGTTCAATTAGGAGCATTTAAAAACAAGATTTCTTCGAGTGTATTTAACACGAGCGCTGGCGTATTAGAACTTAAATCAGGAGAAAGTGTTTACAGATATGTAACAAGAGGTTATAAAACAATTGAAGATGCAGCCCAAGTGCGTGCCGATTTGGTGATCCAAGGCTATAGCGATGCCTTTGTAACGGCTTATAAAGGCGGTAAGCGTATTCCAATGAGTCAAACGCAAGCTAAGGTTGAAAAAGGATATAAAGAGGATTTGAATGAGAATAAAATGTTTAGTTCTGTGAACAAGAAACTAGTTCTATTCAAAATTCAATTAGGTCCTAATAAACGCCCTGCGCAGGTTGCTTCAGCCGACGAAAAATACAAAGACCTCAAAAATCTTGAGAAGCAATCTACTACAACAGGCAATATCCGTTTCACTACCGGTAGTTTTCCGGGATATGACGCCGCTGAGAAGTATCGTAAAGAACTGGAAAGCAAAGGATTTAATGATGCTTTCATCATTGCAACCTTTAAAGACGAGCTTATATCGATTCAGGAAGCCCTTGAACTTTTAAAATAAGTTAAATTCCTAACTTTGGCCCGACTTTTGAAATTAATATGTAACTTTAATTTAAATTTAATACTATGAAAAAACTTGCTTTAACAATTGCCTCAGTGGCTGCATTTTATTTTGCAAACGCACAAGAAATACAACAACCAACTCAAACTCCAACAAAGAAAAAAACAACTGCTCCAACAGATAAAAGAGAAGCGACACATACTACTGAAGCTACAACAAGTACGGCAGAAAAAAATCCAAACGCTAGTTCAACTACCGATCCGAAAAAATCAGGTACGCGAATGGCTATTAACGAAAAAGGCTTACCAGGAGAGAAAAAACCGGCAAAAACTACACCGGCAGCAACTCCAAAATAATAGTATTAAAACCACCCTTGCGGTGGTTTTTTTTATTTAATCAATTAATTTAGCATAAATTTAAAACGTGCTAGATAATTATTTTTCCCAGTTATTTTTGCTTGTAAAGCGTTTGCTGCTGGTTTATTTGGCGTACTTTATTTGTCGCGTATTCTTCTACGCTTTTAATCAACCACTTTTTAGCGACATTGGTTTTTTGGAGCGACTCACCATTTATTTTTACGCAATTCGTTTCGATACATTCAGTATTCTGGTTTGCAATTCTCTCTTCATTTTATTCTCAGCTCTTCCTGTTACTGTTTTTTACAATGCTACTTATCAAAGAGTACTGCTATGGCTTTATACCCTTACAAACAGCGTTTTTATCCTTTTTAATCTTGTTGATATTGTTTACTTCCCTTATATCAAAAAACGTTCTACGGCCGATATCTTTAATCAAATGGGCGGACAAACCGATATGTCGACACTTTTACCACAATACATCAAAGATTTTTGGTACCTCCTTTTGATCTTTATCGTTCTTGTTTTTTTACTAGTACGCCTTTATAAAAAAATTAAAATTTCAGCAAGGGTTTATATCTACAAAGGCAAAAGCATTGTTTATTTAACGCTTGTTTTTCTTCTAACCTGCTCCTTAACCTTACTTGGGATTCGAGGCGGTTTTCAAAAAATACCCATCGACGTAGTAGATGCCGGCCAATACACCAAAACACAATATACCAGCTTGGTGCTTAACAGTCCTTTTACCATTATAAAATCATTTGAAAAAAAGGAGTTAACTATTTTGGAATTTGGTATTACCAACGCTGAATCCATTTTCAATCCTATTCATCATTACAAGAACGACACTCTACAAAAGCTAAATATTGTAGTGATCATGATGGAGAGTTGTGCCAAAGAATACACCAAGATGGGGAAATTAAGAAGTTACACGCCCTTTTTGGATAGCTTGATGGATCATTCTCTCACTTTTACCAACGCATTTGCAAACGGACATAAATCCATTGAAGGAATTCCGGCCATTTTATCTTCTATGCCTACACTAATGGAAGATCCGTTTATAAATAGCACTTACGCCACAAATTTTTATCCGTCTTTCGCCACTGTTTTAAATGCCGAAGGATATAAAAGCGCTTTCTTTCATGGTGGCACCAATGGAACTATGAATTTTGACAGCTATGCACAACAGAACGGTTATAACGCCTATTTTGGAAGAACGGAATATGCAAATGATGGAGATTTTGATGGCTCTTGGGGTATTTGGGATGAGCCATTTTTGAATTTTAGCATAAAAAAAATGACGGAAATGAAACAACCCTTTCACTCGGCCATTTTTACCTTAAGCGCGCATCATCCTTATAAAATTCCGGAAAAATACAAGGAGAAATTTGCAAAAGGAAACCTTGAAATTCATGAAAGCATAGGTTATGCCGATCATGCCATCCGTTTGTTCTTTAAGGAAGCAAAAAAACAAGCCTGGTATAATAATACACTGTTTGTTCTTGTTGCAGATCACAGCAGTATTAGTAACCACCCATTTTTTAGAAATAATGTTGGGCAATTTGCCATTCCTGTACTTTTTTTTAAACCCGATAACAGCCTAAAACGTATGTACAGAAAGGTTTTTCAGCAATCGGATATTTTGCCGAGTGTACTTGATATTGTTGGATATAATAAACCATTTTTTAGTTTTGGCAAGAGTTACTCTGATACGTTGAATCGTTATGCAGTTTATTATACCGATTCGCGACACTATTTTTTAAATGATTCGCTAGCCATTGATCTTATCAATTACAACATCAATAACGTTGTGAATTATAGAAGAGATTCGATACTTGAAAAAGGTCTCATAACCTTCTCCCCTTTTGAATCAGAAAAACGCTACTGCCAGGCCTACTTGCAGGTATATAACAAAAGGCTTATTAATAATGCCTGTACTGCAAAATAAATATTCCGTATTTTCGTTGTTATTCTATTGCAAAAAACCATTACATATTCCCTTAGCATCCTACTATTGCTTTTTGGCTCTGTTTTTGCCCAAACAGCCATTGTTACCGGCATCATAAAGGATACGGAAGGTAATTTTGTTGAAAATGCCAGCATTGGAGTTAAAGAAGATTCTAAATTCTCAACTTACTCTAACGAAAAAGGTTTTTACAAATTAACAGTGCCTGCCAACGCTTCCATTACAATTGTATTTAATTCAATAAGTCATTTCCCATTTACAGAAACCGTTTTTTTAAAAGAAGGAGACGTTTTTTCTTTTTCTCCAACGGTTAAATTTAAAAATGAACTTATTGGTGTAGAAGTAACCGATACAAAAGTAAGAGCTGAAGAAATAATTCATATCGACCCAAAGAATTTTTTGCAATTACCTAGTGTTACCGGAAATATTGAAGACATTATTAAAACACAAATTGGTGTGAGCAGCAACAACGAATTAAGCAGCGGCTACACTGTTCGTGGTGGTAATTTTGACGAGAATTTAATTTACGTAAATGATATTGAAGTGTACCGGCCGTTTTTAGTACGTAGTGGTCAGCAAGAAGGCTTGAGTTTTGCAAACCCTTACATGGTGCAAAATATTAATTTTTCGGCAGGAGGTTTTGAAGCAAAGTATGGCGATAAACTAAGCAGTGTTTTAGATATAACGTATCGCAAACCATTAAAATTTGCAGGTAATGCATCGGCAAGTTTTTTAGGGGGAAATGCACAAGTAGAAGGAATCTCCAATAATCGTCTTGTGGCTTGGAGTTTGGGCGCACGTTACCGCACGAATAGTTATTTGCTAAAAACATTTGATACCAAAGGAGAATATCGGCCAAGCGCTTTGGACGTTCAAACCTTTATTACCTTTGATGTAAATCCAAAATTTAAAGTAGAAATGCTTGGTAATATTGCCAGCAATAAATTTTTAGTGATCCCAGCTTCACGTCAAACAAATTTCGGAACGGTTAAAGAAGCTTTGCGTTTAACCGTTTATTTTGACGGCCAAGAATTAATGCAATACGAAACTTACATGCTTGGGGTGAGTGCAATTTACCGTCCTAAACCAAGTGTAAAATTAAAATTCATTTCCTCGGCTTACCGAGCAGATGAGCGCGAATTGTACACCGTACAAGGGCAATATTATATTGATCAATTAGAAGCTGATCTAGGCAAACCAAATTTTGGACAAGTAGCTTATAACCGCGGTGTAGGAACATTTTTAAATAATGGCAGAAATTATTTGAACGCTACCGTTTACAATTTTGAACACAAGGGCACAAAATATCTTAAAAAACAAAGTGAATTATTATGGGGTGCAAAATACCAACTCGAAAACATTAACGACAAATTAAGCGAATGGAAAATGGTGGATTCTGCAGGGCTTATTGTTCCATACAGCCCTACCACCATTGATCTTAATGATGTTTATAAAACAAAAATTGGTATTGCCAGCACACGCATGCAAGCCTATACGCAATACAATAAAACTATCACAACCCGCGATTCGGGTTTGTTTATTTTTACCGCAGGTATAAGAGGGAACTACTGGACCTTTAACGAGCAACTTGTTATTTCGCCACGTGTTACATTGGCCTTTAAACCAAATTGGAAGCGCGATTGGTTATTTAAATTCTCAAGTGGTATTTATAATCAACCCCCTTTTTATAGAGAGCTACGAAATATAGATGGTAATATTAATCGCCAACTAAAAGCACAGCAATCCTTACAATTTGTTTTAACAAGCGATTATAACTTTTACATGTGGAAACGTCCGTTCAAATTAATAATGGCCGCCTATTACAAAGAGTTTAAAAATCTTGTTGCATATGAGGTAGACAATGTGCGTATTCGTTATTTTGCCAACAACCGAACCAAAGGGTATTCAACAGGTGCTGATTTCCGCATCAATGGCGAGTTTGTAAAAGGTGTAGAAAGTTGGGCCACGCTTGGTATTTTAAGAACGTATGAATATTCGGCCGATAATATTCATTATCTTTTTTATAATAAAGCCGGAGAAGAGATCGTAAAAGGTTATACGTTTGATCAAGTAAAAACGGATAGTGTAAAAATTGATCCCGGTTATATTCCTCGGCCTACCGATCAATTAATTAGTTTTGGAATGTTCTTTCAAGATTATATTCCAAGTTTACCTTGGTGTAAATTTAATTTAAACCTTCAATTTGGAACAGGACGTCCGTTTGGTCCTCCAACTCATAAACGCTATCAGCAAACCCTTCGGATGCCGCCTTACCGCAGAGTTGACGCCGGTTTTGCCTTTAATATTTTAAAAGAGGATAGAGAATTTAAAAAGAAAAGTGCCTTCAATAACTTAAAAGATATGTGGATATTTGTAGAAGTATTTAATTTACTAGCAATTCAAAATACAGTATCGTACACATGGGTACAAGATGTTACAGGAAATAGATATGCGGTGCCAAATTATTTAACCAACAGGCAAATTAATTTACGATTGCAAATTAGATTTTAAAGAACGTAATGCCATTGCAAAAACATAATATAGCCATATGAAACATTATTCAACACACGCCATAGACATGTTTGTTAAGTTCGTAAACCAAGATGCCGAAGGTTATACTTGGCTTTTATCTAATGGCTATCAGGAATTAGTAGCAACGCTTGAGGCAGTTCGTGATGATAAAAAAGCGTTCAAGTTTTTAATGGACAATAAACATTTTGAGTTGGCTGCTTTTGTAAACGCCATTTGGGATGATGATAAAGCATTTAGTGTTTTACTAGATAAAAAAGCATTTGACTGGGCAGCATGCGCAAATATTATTAACGGCGATGAAAAGGCTAAGGAAGTATTGATACGCGTTAAAAAAGGACATTTTATAAATCTTGCCATTGCTATACAACGTCGTATTCACGAAGATGGTGATAGAAATGTAAGCCCTTGGGGTGTTTTTAAAAACCTAATAAATTTAAAAAAATACAAAAAAGATGAGGATAATTGATAGCATACCACACGCAAGTATCACCATAAGTATTTTTCAAATGAACGATAAATACCTTGTAAAATTTGAAGCAGGCCCAATGGAGCAAGTGTTTAAATTTACAGTGGCAGAAGTAAAAAACGTTGAGAATTTAAAAAAACTCATTACCGAAGAATTTATTGAAAAATGCAGAACTCGTTTTAACGAAATGTATATTCAGTTGAAAGATACAATTACCAACTAATGATCATTTACTTTAATCCCGATTGTTCTAGGTGTAACCAAGCGGTTGATCTTCTTAAGCAAAACAATTGTGAGTTTACAATTCGAAATTATCTTACCCACCCTCCATCCGTTGAAGAATTAAAAGAGCTCCTACAAAAATTAAAATGCAAGCCCATTGATGTTGTTCGCAAAACGGAATCTCTTTACCAAGAAAAATATGCTACAACACAGCTTACAGATGAGGTGTGGCTGCAAATTTTGTCTCGCCATCCTATTTTGATCGAAAGACCAATCGTTATAAACCACACTAACGCCATTATTGGCAGGCCCCCGCAACTGATTTTAAACATCCTTTAAGCCCAAAACACCACTAAAATAAAGCCTTTCAAGGCATTAGTACAAATCTGGTAATTGATTACCAGATTTGTACCATTATAGTTTTATCACCTCAAAGAATTTTCTCCAGTTCATAATCTTAAACCCATCTGATCTAACAAAATAAGAATCGCCATCAAAAATAATATAGCCTCCTTTTTGGCCGCTAAAATTATTCCATTGCTTTATTGATTTTGTAAAATCCTCTGAAAATGTTTGTGATGATTTCATTTCCACGGGCCTAAGTTTTCCTGCCTTATCAATTAATAAGTCAACCTCCACTCCTTTATTATTTCTCCAATAGTAAAAACTAACAGCGCTTCCTGAATTATATTTCTTTTTCATACATTCCATTACCATGTAATTTTCAAACAAAGCACCTTTGAAATACGATTTTCGCAATTCAGATTCATTACCAATCCCTAGTAATGCACAAGCAAGACCAGTATCCACAAAATACAGTTTAGATGTTTTTACAGCACGCTTATTAAAATTCTCGTAATGCGGTTGCAGTAAGGTAATAATGTAACTGCTTTGGAGGATTCCTAACCATGAATTCACGGTTTTTACATCCACACCACACTCGTTACTTAGCGCGCTTACATTCAATTGCTGCCCAATTCTACCAGAACATAGTTTCAGAAATTTATTGAAGGTGATCGTGTTATCTATATTTCTTAATTGTTTTACATCGCGTTCAACATAAGTTCGAATATACGACTGATACCAGAACTCTTTTTTTTTGCCTTTGTCATATAATTCCGGATAAGACCCCCTTAGCAACAATTCACTTGTGCTTAGATCTCTACCGTTTATATCTCTTATTTCATTATAAGTAAGCGGCAAAAGATCTATAATGCCAATTCTCCCTGCTAGTGACTGGGTGATAGATTCTTGCAATAAAAAATTATTACTCCCAGTCAAAATAAACAAACCTTCCTTTTTTGTTTCATCAAGAATTTGTTGCATATAATTGAATAGAACGGGTACTCTTTGGGCTTCATCAATAATAGCACCATTCTTTTTATACCGATTTAAAAAACCTCTGGGATCTTCTGAAGCAAACAATCGCTCATCCGTGTTTTCAAGGGAAACATACGTTTTTTTTGGGAACGCCATTTTTACCAGAGTTGTTTTTCCGCTTTGTCTTGGGCCAATAACAGCAACCGCCCTAAAACTTCTTGCATATATTCGCAGAAGCTTTTCTATATCTCTTTTAATCATAAAACAAATATAGTACAAATCTGGTAATCGATTACCAGATTTGTACCAATTATTTCTATTTTAAATATAAAACCATTAATTAATTTTTTTCTAAAGGCTATGACTATGGTTAATTGTGCTTGCTCAAACGATGAAAGACTTCAGGCATCGCAAACCAATTATAATACAACAGCCCCACAGCATTGTTAAATTAATGGTTTTCAATAGTTTACATTTAATTTTTTGATTAAAAAAAACTTTGTAAGTGCGGCCATATTTTTCTATTTTTAATGCCCGATTAACCTAAAAATGTTTAGAAAGACTTGGCTCATATGCACACTCGTGCTGTTTAATTTAATTGCTAAAGGGCAATTTGATTTTGGGGCAAGTCAATCTGTCGCTCAACCCAGTAAAGTAACTCCCGCTTCAAACACCTTTGTTGCTAAGTATGATAACGACAAAATAAACCATGTAGTTTCTGTAGTTCATCAGGTGGAGGAAACACAAAACTTTGTAAACTTAGGCGCGCTAAGTCCTGACTCTAACGTGGCTCTGCCTTTTGGAATCATTAAGGATATTGGAGCGGCGAGATATATAATTGCCGTTGATTCATTGAAGTTTAAGTCGAATGGAGCGTACTTCAGTGCCTATGCGGCCATAGATTTTCCAGGCACTACAAAGAAGATTGCTTTTAGAGGTAGTCAAATAAAATTCAATCCTGCCGGAGTAGTTGGAGGGGAACAAGCTCGTTTATATTTAGCAAGTTCACATACAATTCAAATAAATCCAACAGTTAGATTACGCCTACTTGATAATGGAGAGAATTGGGTGGAATGGGATTGTAATGGTTTTAAAGCGATCAATCTTGTTGGGAATTTTGAATTTTCAAAAAGTAAGATCAGGCCAGATAGTACTGTAAACACAGATACAATTGTAAAAGCTTCCTTTAGTATTTACACCCAAAACATTCATGACTTTGTAACAATGGTTAACATAAAACCATTTTGTATTGCCGGATTGAAAGGGTGGAGTTTTAGAGTAGATCAAGCTGCGGTTGACATGAGCGAATTGGCAAATGCTCCTGGCTTTGGTTTTCCCCAGGGATATCCTACCCAAAATTTAGCTACACCACAATCATGGACAGGATTTTCCTTAAAATCACTTACTATAAGATTACCTAGAGAAGTTTCCAAAACAGGAAAAAAAACTGAGATCATTGCAAGTAACATGATGATCGACAACATGGGATTCACCGGCAACTTACAAGTAAATAATTTGTTTAATTCTTCTGAAGGCAGCATGAGTGGTTGGACATTTTCAATTGATGAACTAGGCGTTGGTTTTATAACAAATAGACTAACTAGCGGACATTTAAAAGGAAGTGTTAATGTTCCAATAATGGGTGACGCCCAGACTTTACAGTACACTGCAGATGTAAATCATAGTTATACTACAGGGCAAACCACTTACAACTTCTTGATTAACCCGGCGAATAATATTTCTTTTGATGTATTTAGTGCCAAAGTTTCTTTAAATAATAATTCAAAGATCAATGTGTTTGTTCAAAACGGAAATTTTAAACCTAGTGCAAATTTATGTGGCTTAATAAATTTTGATGGTGCAAAAGTGAATTCCAATGGAGGTTCACTTGCTTTCCAAAATCTTACCATAATTACAGATGCGCCTTACATTACAAATGGCTTATTTACTCTTCAAAATATTGGTGGCGGGCAAATGAAGGCGCATAACTATCCTATTAACATCAATGAAATTACTTTAGGTATTAATCAAGGCGCTCCAATACTAGGGTTTAATGTTGGTTTAAATCTTTCGGAACAATCTGGAAATAGTTTAAGCGTTAACACCGGCGTTTTGCTAAAAGGAAAGATCAATACTAGTTCTCAAAACTTCAACGGCGAGTATCCAGTTACTCACACAAAAACAAAATGGGAATTTGACAAAGTAAGTATCACAGGTTTTAGTATCGATCTCCAAACATCCCCGTTTACACTTCAAGGTTCAGTACTCTTTAAAGAAAATGACCCTATTTACGGAAATGGATTCATGGGGACACTAAATATGTCGGTCAAAAAAATAATGGATAACCCAGGAAGCGTTAGCGTTTGTTTTGGAAGTTTACCGAATTATAAATATTATTATCTCGACGCCAAAGTCCCTGTTGCTTTTCAATTAGGATCTCTTCCTGTAACAATTACAAGACTCATTGGCGGCTTATACTATCATATGTCACCAAATAAAACTTCGGAACTGGACATGATCAATTTGAATAAAAATTATGCTGGTGTTGCTGGTAATGCTTTGGTGTATACGCCTACACAAAATACATCTCTTGGATTAAAAGCCGGTGTAAGTTATAAATCATCTGCAAACGAACGGCCTTTTAACGGAGATCTAATGTTAGATGTAAATTTCACAAGCAGCGGCGGATTAGGTGTTGTAAATCTTTCGGGTGATGTATATTCGATGGTTACAGTTAATCAAAGAGCAAAGGCGCCGGTGATAGGCAAAATGTCGATAACTTACGACGCACCAAATAAAATATTTGATGCCTTGGCACAGATAAATATCAATGCATATAATATGATCACAGGAACAGGATACCTTAAAGTTCACTTTGATCCACAAATTTGGTATGTATGCGTTGGCAAACCAAGTGCACCAAATAACATCAAATTCCTCAGCCTCGCCAACGTTCCATCATACTTTATGGTTGGAAATTTAATTGAACCACCAATGCCTGCACCCGCTCAAATTCTTCAGAACCCCAGCGTAGCATCTGTACTTGGTAATAGAAATACAGCACAACTTCAAAATGCTTCTGGTTTTTGCGCAGGCTCACGAATAACATCTAGCTTAAGTAGAAGTTTTGGACTGAGCTTTTTCAAGGTAAATGGTTCATTTAATTTTGATCTAGGGTTTGATATGATGATGGCCAATTACGGAGAGAATGCACATTGCCAAGGCAGTGAAGAGAAAATTGGCATGAATGGGTGGTTAGCTGAAGGCAATATGTATTTAGCAATGAATGGTGGCGTATCAATTAATGGGAGCTTCAAGTTTCCTAGCAATTGCCCTTCCAGCTATCAAACTCACTTAGCATGCGGACCAAGACATTGCTGCTGTGCTGGTGTAACAATTCCGTGCATAATTAATAGCAATTTTAGTTATACTGTTTTTAGCGCCGGAGTTGCTGCTGTTGTGAGTGCTAAAGGACCAAAACCAATTTACTTTGCAGGAGCAGTTAACTGCAATTACAATATTTTTGACAAGATAGGTGGTAATTTTAATTATGACTTTAGCTATGGAACCAATTGCACACCAGTATCAAACTAAATGAGAATTGCTTTTTACATATTATTATTGATCTTGATTGGAGGCGATAAGCTAGTGTCGCAAACAAACGACATTATTTTTGTAAAACACTTTACAAAAAAAAACAAGATTCTATTAAGAGTATTGCCTAAAAATAAAACCTCATATGATGAAATAACTTCTAAAGCACTAGAAGTTGTGAGGTATGATAATATTAATGGGGTTTTGACAAATTCAGTACTAATAGAAGATCTTTTGAGGTCGTATCATATAGCCGACACGTTAAATTGGATGAAATTAGTAAGGAAAGATAAAGATAAAACCGGTTTTATATACACGATGCTATATCCAACCAAGACAAATGAAAAAATAAAACCGGAAGAAAAAATAAAATTTGAAAAAATGACGTTTGAAATGATGCTACTCTCATGTGATCTTGACAGAGAGATAGCCAACGCTTGCGGTTTATATTTGGCAGACTCTTCGATCAATAACTCAAAAAAGTATACTTACAAAATTGCCATGTACACAAACTCAATGAGCGCAACCACAAATCAGATACTTTCATTGGATGTTGACGCTTCTCAGCTCTCTATAAATAAAAACATTACTTATCTTAAAGGAAAAAACAACAACAAAATTTGTACAATACATTGGAAAGCGGTCGATTATAAGAGTGATTATTCGGGTTATAATATTTATCGCTCAACAGACAATACAAATTTTAAAAAAGTAAATATGTCTCCAGTGATCTTATTAAGCACTCAGTTTGAAAAAAATAAACAGTACATACATTATAGCGATACAATGCGCGAAGCAAATAAAAAATACTATTATCATGTAAAAGGAATTAATTTCTTTGGAGAAGAAGGTGAGGCTTCAAACATCTTTACTGCTATCTCCATAACTGATGTAAACTCTATTCCATTAATCGACAGTATTAAAGTAGTTCAGAACAAAACAGTGCACATTAAATGGCGAATGGAAGACAATAAAGAAACATCGCTTCCTAAAAAATATATGCTAATGCGTAGTGATAAAGACAACGGAGTTTACAAAATGATCTTTGAAAACTCAAGCATTTTAAATTTTATCGATCGCTCCCCTGATCAACTTAATTTCTATAAAGTATATGCTGTTTTACAAAACGATGATACATTATTCTCCTATGCAAGATTTGCGAACATTATTGATACAATCCCTCCTGCTTCTCCCAAAGGATTAAAAGCTACCGTGGATAAAAAAGGCTTAGTCACAATAAGCTGGGTTAATAACAGGGAAGCTGACTTACAGGGGTATAAATTATTTAAATCAAATAGGTTGGTAGATGAGTTTGTTCAGATCAATAATACATTTATTACAGATTCATTTGCCACAAACAAATTAAACCTCAAAACACTAAGCAAAAAGATCTACTATAAGATTGCTGCGTCCGACAATAATTTTAACACGTCGATTTTATCAAATGCCATTGAAGTAAAACGTCCGGATACTATTGCTCCTCAAGAGCCTATATTAGCTTCTGTGAGTCAACAAACAAATGGAATAGCGGTAAAATATATATTAAGTAATAGCGACGATGTAAGTAGAGAAGTCCTATTCAAAAAAACCATAAATGAAGTTGAATTTAAAGAATATCATATTTTCAACCAAAAAGATTCTGTTGGCACAATGATAGACACTCTTACTGAACCAGGACAAACTTATGTATATAAATTGAGTTCTTCAGATGAAGATGGCAACACATCAATTTCAAGAATGCTTGATGTTTTATTTGAAACTGGATTTAGAAAAAAAATAAAGGATATAACATTTGCAGTAGACAGAACTGCAAAGAAGATCGATCTTAAATGGGCATATGACGAAAAAAATGTTGAGAAATACGTGATCTACAGATCAAAAAAAGATGAAGCGCCTACAATCGTAAAAACTTTAGAGGGCACAAATTTACAGTTTACCGATAGAACAGTGAACATGGGAAATGTTTATGAGTACAGAATTAAGGCTGCTTTGGTAAATGGAGCCGAAAGCATTATTAGTTCACCGGTAACAATTGAATATTAAATGTTGAGTTGGAAATACATATTTGTTTTTCTTTTTGCAGTCGCCTTTAATAGTGCGGCGCAACAAGAACTTGGTTGGGCAAAAGGACTTAACGGAAACGCAAGCGAGGGAGCTGGAGTTGTAACAGATGCCTTGGGCAACATTTATTTTACTGGCAAATTTTCGGGCAATGTTGACTTTGACCCTGGCCCAAGTATTTTTAATTTGACTTCTATTGGATCCTCAGATGTTTTCATGGTTAAACTAAATCCATCCGGAAATTTTATTTGGGCCAAACAAATGGGTGGATCAACTTCGGCAACTTCGGCATACGCCATTACACTTGATAATGCAGGAGCTATTTTCCTTACAGGTGTTTTTAATAGCGTCGCCGATTTTGACCCAAGTGCAAGTGCTCTAACGCTAACAACAACGGGATCAGCGGATATATTTATCTGTAAATATGACCCTAACGGAAACGTTATTTGGGCAAGAGCCGTTGGCAGCAATACCGCTACTGATGTGCCCTACTCTATTAAAACAGACGCTGCGAATAATGTATATGTTACAGGGCACTTTTATGGTAATGTTGACTTTGATCCAGGACCAGGCTCAGCCAATTTACAAGTTAGTGCGTTGAATAACTGGAAAGACATTTTTATCCTCAAACTAAATTCTTCAGGAAACTATGTTTGGGCAAAGGTTTTTGGTAGTCAATTTGATGATAGCGGTAATGCCTTATTTCTTGACGGAACTAATAACATCTATATTGCCGGCTACTATGCCGATGTTATAGATTTTGATCCAGGGCCCTTAACATATACCTTAAATGGAGGCAGTAGTTATAGCGCATTTATTTCTAAACTTGATGGTAACGGCGATTTTATATCGGTCCGCACTTTTACAAGTGCAAGTAGTAATGCCATAGCGATGGGAATTTCTGTAGATGCTATCGGAAATATATATTCTATAGGGCTATTTAATGGAACTATAGACTTCAATCCAAATCCATCTTTCTCATATACGCTGGCTTCTGCAGGTGCTAACGACATCTATATTTCTAAACTTGATCCTGCAGGTGATTTCCTATGGGCAAAACTCATTGGCAATACCGGAAATGAGCTTCCGTTCTCGTTTATTTTAGATGCTGAAGGCAATTTAAATCTTTGCGGTAGCTTTAGCGGAACCACCGATTTTGATCCGCACACAACCAACACATTTAACTTAACTTCTTTGGGTGGTGATGATGTTTTCATTTCAAGACTAGATCCATCTGGTAACTTCTTATGTGCTGGAGAAATGGGCGGAACCGGATACGATAAAGGAAATGCAATTTATCTCGATATGAATGGGGATATTATTTGTACTGGGTTATACTCGTCTATAGCGGATTTTGATCCCAGCGGCAATAACTATACAATTTCTGCGGTTGGAAGCACAGAAGCATACATTAGTAAGTATATTAAATTAAGTACTGGAGCTCCACTTTCATACACTATTTGCGAAGGAGCGCCCTTAATTTTAACTGGACTTGGGGCCAACACTTATAGCTGGTCACCCGCAACCGGATTAAGCGCAACAAGCGGATTAACTGTTGCGGCAAGTCCAACAACTACTACTACATATACAGTTATCGGTAAGGGAAATTGTATTAATACAAGTACGCTTATTACCGTTAACGTAAAACCAAAACCAACTTTTATAGCACCCACAAGCCCTCAAACTGTTATCTGTATTCCCGATTCAATTTTATTATTTTCTGCATCAAGTAACACAAATACTATTTTTAAATATAGATTCACCATCAGTTCAAGCTATACTAATTCACCTTATTACGCTAAAAATTCCGGGAACTATTATGCTATTGCAACTGATACTTTTATTGGTTGTTCTGACAGTAGTTTAGTGATTGTAAAAAACGGAAAGATTCCGCCAAACGGATATATAACATCACACGCCTACGTTAATGCACTTACTCCAATTGATACAGTAACTTGTTATCAACCCACCGTAAATTTAGTGGGTACTTCCGATACAAGCGGTGTTGTGATCACTTGGAAAAGTGTTTCTGACAACTCAGTTTACCCAAATCCTGCAACAATTACTTCACTCAATAATTTAAAACTGATAGTAAAACGAAACGATAACAACTGCAGCGATAGCTCAATAGTTGCTCTTGTAAATCAAAATAACACTCCGCCAACTGCAATAATAACTAATACAACAAATACTGAGTTAAATTGTAGTATTTATACAGCGTCGTTAGCTGCCATTTTCTCACCAGGTAATTGTACTTCGCTGTGGAAAACACCAAGCACTTCTACTATAACAAATCCTAATGTTATTTCTACATCAGGTAAATACGTACTCGAAGTTTTTAATTCGGATAATGGCTGTCTCAAAAAAGATTCTGTAAATATCATTCAAACCAACTCCATTGTGTTAAGCACAAACAATAATTTTACGGTTTGCAAATCTAGTCCTACTACTTTAACTGCGCAAGCTATTGGCACCTTATCTCCAATTTCTTACTCCTGGAGCAATGGCCAAACTGGCAACTCCGTGATCGTTACAAATTCTGTAACAACAAATTATTTTGTTACGGCAACAAGTGGGTCTTGTGCTGGCACAGGTACCATTTTAGTTATTGTTCCAGCCGATATTCAAGATTCAATCATTGCTTACAGAAGTTGTAATGACAACACAACAGGAACAATTTTGATCTTTGCTAAAGGAGGTATTCAACCTTACAAATACTCTATTAACAATGGGGCTACTTTTTCAAGCAGTAATTCCTACACGGGGGTTCCTTTTGCAAACTACAATGTGGTTATAAAAGATAGTATAGGATGTTTAAGACAAGCCAGTGTTTCGGTAAGCGCAGGAAATAGTTTGCCAGTTCCGAAATTCCTTGCGAGCACAAAAAACATTTTTGGCGATACAATTGTTTTAGTTGATGTAAGTATTCCAAAGCCCGACAGTGTTCAATGGGTGTTGCCAATAAATGTTACCAAAATTGGTGGCACAATGTTCAGTCCCGTTGTAGCTTGTAGCGATACAGGAAATTTCTCCATCACTATGAAAGGATTTTATGGTAATTGCATTATCAATACAAGCAAACTAGTACGATTTGCTCCTTACGATTCTCTCATTGCAAATTATACAAATGCCAATGGAATAAAAACATTTAGCCTCTACCCTAATCCTAATACAGGTCAATTCAACGTTTATATTGAGTTCTATAAAAAACAAAACGCCAGCATACAAGTTTGGGATATTAGTCCATATAAACATTATCAACAAAATTTTTACGATGCTATATCTATAACCCTTCCAGTAGACGTTTCGTTTTTACAAAACGGAAGTTACCTATTAAGGGTAATAGCGGAGTTTGACGCTAAAAATAAGGCGTTTATAATTAGTAAATAGTTTGCACAGAAGTCTTAAATATATAATTGTTTACTTGGGGATTTTAGTCTCTTCAATTCATGTCCATGGGCAAGATCTAGAAAAGATCGGCAAAAAAGACATGCTTAAAGTTAGTGGCGGTTTAAATTACACATCTGTATTATACAACGCTAGTGGCATTCCCGATAGAAGACAGCCATACACTTATTTTATTAATGGAAACATCACTGGAAATGTTTTAGGAATTACACTACCTTTTAATTTCAGTTATAGTAACAATCAATTGAATTATACCCAACAATACAATATTCAAAGCCTTAATCCCACTTATAAATGGATAAAAGGATATGCAGGTATTACTTCCATGAATTTTTCACAATATACAATGGCAAATCACATTTTTGCAGGCGGCGGACTTGAATTAACCCCTAAGAATTTTAAGTTCGCCGCACTATACGGTAGATTTAAAAAAGCCACAGAGTTTGACTTTGAAAATAATTCTGACGTAAACATGGCATATAAACGCATGGGCTGGGGTGCCTATGCGGGGTATGAAAAAAACGGCCATGGCATCAAATTAATTTATTTTTCAGCTAAAGACGATGTGCGATCACTTGCCTTTGCCCCAATAAACACCAACATTACGCCAATGGAAAACACTGTTGTAAGTATTGTTGGCAAAACCACTTTACTTAAATCATTAACCTTTGAAGCTGAATATGCGCTAAGCGGCCTTACAAGAAACCTGAATTCACCAGCTGATATAAATTCACCATCTCACAATCAATTACCCCTGCTGTTCACGCCTAACGCTACTTCACAGTTTTTCTCAGCTTATAAAGGCAGTATTGGTTACCGCTACAAAATATTTGGCATTAACTTCAATTACGAAAGAGTTAATCCGGATTATAAAACATTAGGCGCTTATTATTTTAATAACGACCTTGAAAATTTTACCATTGCTCCGGCTATTACTTTACTCAAAGGAAAACTAAATCTTTCAACCAATACAGGCTTACAACGCAATAATCTTGACAACTCTAAACTTAATACAACTAAAAGATGGGTTGGTTCGTTTAATGCTTCGTATAATCCTGATCAACATTGGAGTTTAACTGGAAGTTATAGCAACTTTAGCAGCTTCACTAAACAACGACCTCAAACAGATCCCTTTTATCGAAACACTTTAGACACTTTAAACTTTTATCAACTATCTCAAAATGGCATGGGTAGTGTAAGTTATAGTTTTGGTAAAACAAAACACAAGCATAACATAATGTTTACCGGCAATTACCAAGTTACCGGACAAGATCAAGGAGCCATTGCTGATCCGGGTGCTTTTGGAACCACAGCCAATATCAAACTACCAAGCAGAGTAACAAATTTAAATGCAGGTCACACCATACAACTTGTTAAAAGTAAAACAGCAATAAATACAGTTCTAAATTTCAATAAAAGCATTTTAACCGGTTTTAATATTGTTTATTATGGGCCTAACATAAATATTAGCCAAGTATTCTGTAAAAATTTATTAAGGGCAACCATCGGAAGTTCCTACAACCAGGTATTAACTAACACTATTAAAACCAACGAAGTATTTAATCATCGATTATCTTTAAATTGCAGTCCTAAAATGAAAAACGAAAAAGTGGGCAAATTCAATTTATCTTTAAGTGCTACATACATTCAAAAACTTAAAACAATTGCAACTGCCCAAGCCTTTAATGAATTAACAGCAAATATTGGATTAAACTATAACTTTTAAAATAACTATATGAAAACAACCATTAAAATCAGTACAACAATTTTAGTAATAGCAATTATAATTTTTTCTTGCAAGAAAAAAGATGAAACTCCTCCACCCGCGGCAATTACAACCGGAGCAACAACGGGGTCTACGCCCGCAGGAAGTACTTTTTCGGCAGTTGTAAACGGGCAAAACTGGTCAGTATACACAGATCAATTTGGGCCTGCTGTTTATTTGTACAATAATAATCCTAATAGAGCAATTGGGGCGCAAAACGCTAATACCACTCCTTATTCTGTTATCAAATTGAATTTTCTTCCTGTGGTTGGCGTTTTTACTTTAAGCCAATCAGGTAATTATTCAGCAACATTTACAGGAACATCAAATACAATTTACACATCAAAAGCAGGAACCATCAACATCACTTCATTTGATACTTCAGGTGTAAAATCACCTTACTTGGATAAGATCAAATGTACTTTCATTTTCATGACTGATACAATTTCCAGTCAAAGCTATACCATTACAAATGGAAATGTGGATTTTATAAAAAACTAAACAGAACAGTTACTCTTCAAGGAAACAATCGAACTCATAAGAGATATTAGGTCAGAAAGTGCAATTAAATCCAAATTTCAAGCGGAGTTTGTTAGAAAATTAGTTTAGCAACACTTCAACGAATCTACACTTAGTTTTTTTAAGATTACTTTAGGTTTACAAAATCAAAAAGCCCCATGTATTTCTACATAGGGCTTTTCTTTTTTAAAATTGGCATCGACATACTCTCCCAGGATTTAGTCCAAGTACCATCTGCGCTGGCGGGCTTAACTTCTCTGTTCGGAATGGGAAGAGGTGATCCCCGCCGCAATAGACGCCATAAAGGGATTAATTAGTTTAGAAATTGTAAAAGTTTATCTAGTTCAGAAAGTTGGAACGAATCGTTCAATAACTTTCTTAACTTTTTAACTTTCAAAATTTTTAACTAACGTTAAAAACAAATTGAAAAAAGACACGAGTTAGCGGTGTTGCTACACAATAGAAAGCTTACGGATAATTAGTACTACTTGACTTTGCCATTACTGACTGTACATCTATAGCCTATCAACCTGGTCATCTTCCAGGATCCTTGTAAAGAAAACTTATCTTGAGGTGAGTTTCGCACTTAGATGCTTTCAGCGCTTATCTCATCCGAACATGGCTACCCTGCGGTGCAGATTAGCTCCACAACAGGTATACCAGCGGTTCGTCCGACTCGGTCCTCTCGTACTAGAGTCAGCGCCCCTCAATTTTCTAACGCCCACAACAGATAGGGACCGAACTGTCTCACGACGTTCTGAACCCAGCTCGCGTGCCACTTTAATCGGCGAACAGCCGAACCCTTGGGAC
>JAWXAS010000036.1:0-11745 GCA_034439635.1 Bacteroidota bacterium
GCGCAGACCCCGCAGTGCGACAAACATAGCAAAGGACAAACAAGCTTGAAGTGATAGCCCGATAAGGCGCCCAAATAATAAAAATACTTTTTGAGGTTCTACTATATAACTATCGGTATTTTGCATTACCAATATTGTGTCACTCTTAGACACGGAAATATTAGGATATATCATTAGCTTTTTGATTTGGCCCCAGAGGGGTCAAATATTGGCAACAAACAATCTTCATGAATGCAAAGCCCCAGAGGGGCGACATAAGGGTTATCCTCAAAAGCAAAAAGACCGACAATGTCGGTCTTTAATTTTCCCTCGGCTAATCTGCGTTAGCTATGTGAAATTTGTTTTATTATATCTCAGATCTTAATGTTCTAGCAAACCTTTACCATCCACTGATGCGGATCCTTTTCTTTGCCCTTGCGAATATTGCGTAGTGTTTCATCTACCTTAGGAGAGAATTTTCTTGATTCGATAGAAGGCAAAGGATAATCTTTTCCGTTATAACCAATACCAACAATTTGAGCAATAGTTGCCGCTGTTCCGCAACCAAAAGCTTCTTTTAAAATTCCTTTTTCGTGGGCTTCAATAATTTCAAAGATGCTGATCTTACGTTCTTCAACGCGCAAACCCCAATCGCGTGCAAGCGTTAAAACGCTATCACGCGTAATTCCCGATAAAATTGTATCGCTTAATCCGGGCGTTACAACCGTATCTCCAATAACGAACATCAAATTCATTGTTCCACTTTCTTCAACATACTGATGTGTTTCGCTATCGGTCCAAATTACTTGCTGATATCCCTTTTGTTGTGCCAATTTTGTAGGGTACAAACTTCTTCCATAATTACCTGCCGCTTTCACAAATCCAATTCCACCTTTTACAGCACGTATATAGTTTGTTTCAACCAATACTTTAATAGGTTCGGTATAATATTTACCAGCGGGGCAAGTAATGATAATGAATTTATAGGTCTCGCTTGCTTTCACACCAATAGCTTCATCGGTAGCAATAATAAATGGACGGATATATAAACTTCCGGTTTCGCTCGATGGTACCCAAGCCGAATCCAAACGTAACAATTCAAAAATACCATTCATGAAAATATCTTCGGGCACTTCGGGCATTGCCATACGCACTGCGCTTTTATTCATGCGTTTAAAATTTGCCTCAGGGCGAAACAAAGAAACTTCTCCCTTTTCATTTTTGTAGGCCTTCATTCCTTCAAAAATAGCTTGACCATAATGCAAAGCACTCATGGCATAACTCATAGGAATATCTTGGTAAGGCTTTATATAAGCTTGTTGCCATTTTCCATCGGCATACTCAGCAATAAACATATGATCGCTAAAACACTTTCCAAAAGGAACGTCGTTTACATCATATTCGCCAACTCTTGATTTAGTTGTTTTTTCAATAGAAATGTCGAGGGTAGTAACCATACAAATTAAATGTTATCCAACAAATAACTACATTTTTTTTTAAAAAACAAATAAATTGATGAGTATTATTGCCAGGTTCGGCGATTTGTTAAAGCCTGCAAATTCGTACATCAAAAATTCGGCAGGCACTTTTTCTAAGAATATTTAATAAAAAATCTCGTTTCTTATTCTTCAGCAAATTTTTTACACTGCGTTGAATGCTGCTGTTTTTTTCCGTAACTCAACTGCGATGCCGCGCCAGCGTCCCGATAGCTATCGGGAGAAGCGAAAATCACTGCGCAGTGCTTTGCAAAATGTTTGCGGAGCGAGGAAGCCCCGCTTTTCTGCGGAGGTTCGACATAGATTGCGAAGAACAAACAGGCTTGCAGTTCTTAGACTTTGCTCTGGATAAACTCCAAGCGCGCCCGGGCGCCCAAATTACAGAAAAACATTTTTGAGATTCGACAAACTAAGCCTCTTCGGGGCGGTGATCCACTACAAAAACTTTAACAACGGCAAGAAGAACTCCGCCAATGGTTTGCTCAACCATTTGCCAAATGCAATCGAGCATTAAATGTTCGGCAGTAAGATTACGTGAAATAGAAATTGTAACAACCGTTGAAACAACAAAAATGATAAAACCAACCAACGCACCCGACAACATTCCTCTTACAAAGAAGTTATAGATATTCTTCATGGGTTTTGACTCGTAAACCGCATAAAGCAAAAATGAGATAGTGATATATGCAACACTAGTAAAAATGATGAGCCAAGTAAAAGGAAAGTTGATCTTTTTGAAATCGTTAAGAAATACACCATGCCACATGTAAAAGAGGGCGTACATTAAGATGGATCCAAGTATCCAAGAGGCAAAAAACCGGCTATTCAGTTTCATATTGAGATGCTCAAATTTAAAGAAAAAACTCGTTGGTTTTACAGCATTAATAATCTAAAAATTTAGCATTTAGAGGACGTTAATTTAGCTATATTTGAAAAGTGCGTCAAAAATCTGTCCTTATACTGCTCGTTCTGGCCGTTTTAGCTCTTTTCTCATGCAGAAAAGAAACGGTGGCGAGTTGGGACGTGGATATTACCGGGCCGGTTGTTTCAAGCAAACTTAATATACGACATTTTTTAACAGATAGTTTGTTTACTACCGACGCTAATGGCATTTTGAATTTGAATATTAACCGCGAAGTTGCCTATATAAAAGTTGATTCACTTTTAAAATTACCTGACACAACTATTGTAAACTCATTTACAACTCCTATCACGCTCACTTTAACTCCAGGGCAAAGCATGAATCTTTTGCCGCCTACTCCACTTACCTTTAGTTTGGGTGATGGGATTGCTTTAAAGTATGCCATTATTCGGACTGGTAATTTAAAGATCAAATACAGCAATACTGTAAGTGAGCCTTTAAGCTTTTTGTACATTTTACCGGGTGTAAAAAAATATGGCCAGCCATTGATCATTTCTGAAACCATTCCTCCAGGAAATAATTCTCTTGTAAAAACATATCCTTTGAATGGCTACGACATTGATCTTACCGCTGGAGGTGCTGCCAATTACAATACCATTACACAAAGTTATACCGTAAGCTTAAGCCAAACTGCTAATACAGTTGTGGCAAACCCCGGAACAGGCGCCAAAATTGAATTAAGTTATTCGGATATCATTCCTCAATATGCCAAGGGCTATTTTGGAATGCAAAGTGTACCGGTTAACATTGACACAGCGCGATTGGATATTTTTAAGAACTTTAATGCTATTAATTTTCAATTAAGCGATGCCACCTTGGATTTTAGGATCATCAATGAATTTGGCGCGGAGTTTAATGGATTGCTTTCCAATATAAAATCTTTAAATACCATCAATCAAAGTTCTATTACTTTAAATACACAGCAACTTTCGTCCATTAATATCAACAGAGCGTTTGAGGCAAATAATACGGTAAACCCAACCATTAAGCTTATTTCACTTAATAAGAACAATAGCAATATCCTTCCGTTCATTTCAAATTTGCCTGATAAACTCACTTACTCAGGTAATATCAATTTAAATCCGTTGGGAAATACATCGGGCTTTAACGATTTTGCTTATTACAACACCGGCATAAGAGTTTTGGCCGATATAAACATCCCTATGAAATTCATGGCCGATGCATTTATATTACAAACCGTTTCGCCCATAGATTTTTCTACGTTAAAGCAATTAGATAATGTGAATTACGGCAGCTTTATTATTAGTGCTAAAAATGGTTATCCTTTTGATGCTGTTCTTCAGGCGTATTTAGTGAATGATCAAAATGTGGTGATAGATTCATTATTTGTTCCCGGAAATAACATTATTGTCAAAGGAATAACCAATACTCAACACGTTGTGATAGCTCCAAGTTATCAACGTATAAATATGCCTTTTGATAACGCAAAGTTGCAAAACATTAAAAAGAGCAAGAGCATCAAATTAAAGGCAAGATTGAATATGCCTATACCTCAACCACCTGAAATAAGTTTAAAAGACACTTACGAAATAGATATTGATATTATTATTGATGTTAATTATAAAGTAAAGCGAAAATAATTGGGCAAAAATATTACATATTTTTTAGAAGCCATCTCAAAACCAGGTTTTAGAACTTTTTCGAGCCCTTGCGCTTTAAACGAGGCGCTTTTTGAAGCGTATGTGCTAGAAAAGCAACGATGTACAAAGTACAAGGGCGAAGGAAAAGACCAAAAGATGTTGTTGAGATGGTTTCTTAACCTTTTAGGTATTTTGATCGTACTTAATGGTAAGGCCCAGTACAATACTGAGTTTATTAATTACAGCGCTATGGGAAGAGGTATTGCTTTAAATGTGGATTACGAAGCAGGAAGCAATGCTATTAAGAATGATATGATGAATAAATTGATCTGGGGCGGATATATAAGCACTGAAATGAAAGACGCTTCTGACAAAAAATTAAGAACCAAGAATAATTTTGGTATCAATTTAAATTATGGCACTACTGCTTTTATTAAAGGGAATAGTAAGTTTGATTTTGTTGTAGGGTTCAAAAATCAGGAAGTATTAAACGCCTCTTTTAATTCGGATTTTTACCGTTTGATGTTTTATGGTAACAAACGTTTTTTAGGCGATACTGCCGATATTTCGCACATTAGTGTTAACGCACTTCGTTTTCAGGAGATAAAGTTTGGCGCTATCATTCACCATGTAGATTCAGTTGCTAAAATAGGATGCTCCGTTTCGTTTTTAAAAGGAGAGCAATTATTTTATTTTAAAACGGGTAGCAATGCCTCCTTATATACATCTGCCGATGCAAGCAGCATACAAATGACTTCGAATTTTAATTTAGCAGTGAGTGATACTAGTAACCGAAATTTATTTGGCTTTAACGGTATAGGGGCTAATGCCGATATATTTTTTGAAACACCTTACAAAAGTAAAGTTGGTAAAAAAAGCGTGCTCATTGTTAACGCTAATAATATCGGATTTATTCACTGGCAAAATAAAAGCGTGCAATATAGCAGCGATTCAGTTATCACTTTCAAAGGATATCAAATTGAGAATATTCTCGACCTAAAAGATTCTACCCTAAATAAAATAAATCAAGACACTATTTTACAAAACTTGGTAAATGGCCGCAAAGAAAAATTCAATATCAACATTCCCACCAATTTGGTTTTAATTAATAAGATCTATTTTGGAAAAATGAATCTTGTACTGAACACAGGCTTTAGATATATTTTTAATGCCAATTACAAACCTTACTTTTTTGCAGAAACTGAATACCAATATAAAAAATTCAAATTCATTGGCCATTTTGGTTATGGCGGTTATGCACGCCTCAATTATGGAGCGTCCATTAATTATTCAGGCAAACATTTATTCTTTAAATTGGGAAGTAACAGTTTACAAGGGTATATTACTCCAAAAACTGCATACGGACAAGGTTTATTTTTTAGCATTGCCAAAAGATTTAAGTAAAAATGAATAGGGCACTTTACATATTACTTGTTGTGTTGAGTTTTAATTTAAACGCTCAGCCACCTTCTAAATGGTATAATAAATTTGGGGGATCTGGTATTGACATTGGTTATGGTGTAAAAGAAACATACGAGCGTAATTACATTGTTGCAGGATCTACAAGCAGTTTTGGTTACGGAGCAACTGATGCTTATCTCATACTAGTAGATAGCATGGGGCAAAAAGTTTGGGATAAAACATACGGTGGCATTATGGCCGACGTTGCAAAGGCAGTAGTTGTAAATCCGGTTGACAGTGGTTTTATATTTACAGGATATACCGGATCTATTGGCAATGGTGGTTATGATGTTTATTTAGCGCGAACCAATAAGAATGGAACTTTGATCTGGCAAAAAAGTTTTGGCGGATTAGATTGGGATTTTGGAAATGATATAGTTATGGGGCCAGATGGAAATGTGGTAATATGTGGATATACCTACAACTCCAAATACGGACAAAAAGATGGTTATATTTTAAAAGTAAATTCTAGCAGCGGTGCATTGATATGGGAGAAGAAATATGGGGGGGCTAAAGATGATGAGTTCAAGGCGCTAAAAATAACAACACTGAATACCATAATTCTTACTGGTGAAACCAAAAGTTATAACGATCCTATTGGCGATATATACTTTTTAAAAACAACTATCAATGGAGACTCGATAGTTTCTAAAACCCATGGCCGCATCAATAAAGAAGATAAAGGAAACAGCATCATTGAAGATTTTTCTTTTACCGGTTACATTATTGGTGGTGGCACAGAAAGCTACTCCTCGTGGGGAAAAGATGCTTTTATCTTTAGCGTGTCGTCTGTTGGAGATTCAGTTTGGCTGCAACGGTACGGAAATAACAACGTCGACCAGGAAGCAATTGACGTTATTTTGAATGTGAGTAATACGGGCACATATGTTATTTCATACAGCGATATTGATTTTGTGGTTTTCAAAAGAGATCCAAAACATTTAATTCTGGACGCAAATGGTATTTACTATTCAGGAAATGCTTTTGGAGGAGATGAAGATGAAGAATTATACGACCTTCAAAACACTTCTGATGAAGGTTACGTTGGCGTTGGGTACACTAAAAGTTTTGGGAGTATTAATGAGGATCTTTACATTATCAAATACGATTCAGCCGCTTATTTTGGGGGAGATCTCATTGGAATTAGTGAATCGAATACCATTGTAAAAAATAAAATAAAAATATTTCCAACCCTAATAACAAGCGATAATCCTATTTTAAACATTCAAAGTGATTTGGAATTTAGCATTTCACTTATAGATATTTATGGCAAAGAATTGATCCAAACCGCTAAAAAAGACTCATCCACAAACAGCATTGATCTTAAAAACTTAAGTGCCGGCATCTATTTTCTAAAGGTGGACCAAGGAGGAAAATTAGCCTGTTTTAAGCTTATAAAGGCAAATTAACTTAAAACAGTCTTCATTTACGGCCAATTTCATTGCTTTTAAAGCCAAGTTCTCAATAAACCCTTGTTCACTAAATACCTGATTCTAACTGTATTTATAAATAAAAAAAGTTATATTTGTGAGGTTTAGATAACCTTTCATATAAGACTAAACCTAAATTAATTATAAAAATATGATATGAGCCAAAAACGAACCTCGTATGATATATAAAAAACAAATTTAAACATATGAAAAGACATTTATTAACCCTTTTCTTCATTGTAAGTTTATCTTACACCTTTTCTCAGGTTACAAAAACCAATAAATGGAGAAAGAGCGAACGCGATTCGTTTGAGAACGCATTCCTGCTTTATGAAGATAAGTTATATAAAATGGCGCTCCCAATTTATGAGGTGTGTAACAAAAACCATCCTAATGAGGATTTCATTATGTACATGTATGGCAAAACATCACTTTACCGTCCGGATAAACATCCTGATGCATTAACTTTTCTTTCTCAGGCTTACGATAAAAATAAAAAGATCCTAAACATCGAGCTTGATCTTGCAAAAGCTAATCACTTGAATTATAAATTTGATGAGGCACTACAGTTTGTAAACACTTACCTTGCTCAAAAAAAATTGAAGCCCGAAGAAATAGAAGAAGGGCAATTAACAAAAAAATATATTGAGAATGCTAAAAAATACCACGCTACGCCAACTGGGGCTAAGATCACAAACCTAGGCGATTCTATTAACTCTACCGAAGAAGAATACGTGCCTGTAATCAGTACCGATGAGTCGATGATGGTATACACATATGCAGGAGTTAAAAGTAAAGGTGGTCGCGTAAATGCATTTGGAGAGGTAAGTACCATTGGCGTTTATATGGAAGATGCTTATATTACTTTTAAAAGTAATGATGTATTTAGAGCGCCAAAACCTTTAGAGAGTATTAATACAGGAATAAATGATGCGGCTATTTCGTTAAGCCCCGAAGGAAATACCTTATACATTTTTAGAGATAATGGAGATGATCATGGTGATATCTACCAAAGTTCGTTGATTGGTGAAGACTTTACCGCGCCAATCAAAGTAAAAGGTGCAGTTAACTCCTTTGCATGGGATGGACATTGTACCGTTTCGGCTGATGGTAAAGTAATGTATTTTTCGAGTGAACGTGTTGGTGGTTATGGCGGAAAGGATATTTGGAGAGCATCCTTAATGGCCGATTCTACTTGGGGAAATGTAGTGAATTTGGGTGATTCAATTAATTCAAAATATGATGAGGATGCTCCGTTCATTCATCCTGATGGATTAACTTTATTTTATAGCTCTAACGGAACAAAAAGCAGCGGTGGGTACGACGTATTTATGACCAATATGGAAGCTGATTCGTCATTTAAAACGGTAGAGAATGTTGGCTATCCAATTAACTCTCCTGATGATGATATTTACTTTGTAGTTGCTGCAAACGGAACTCGCGGTTATTACAGTAGTGGGAAAGATGGCGGCTTGGGACTGAAAGATATTTACATGGTTGAAACAAATTTCCCTTCAAGCAAATTAAAAGTGTATTTGGTTAAAGGAAAAGTAAGTTCTGAAGGGAAACCAATTGAAGCAGGATTTGTTGTAGAGATAACAACTTTAGATAATAAAATTTACAGGAATGCTAAATCAAATACAGTTAACGGTAATTACCTTACAACCTTACCTGCAGGACAGAAATATAAATTGAAATTCTCTTACGGTGATTTTAAACCAAGAGAATTTGAAATTGATGCCTCGCAAATTGAAAAGTATACCGAACAAATACTTGATATCAAGTTTGACATTCCAAAAGACACAACACCGATTGTAAAAAAGGATTCGTTAGTGAAAGATACTTTTGTTACCACTAACAAAAAACTCACAAACATTAAAAACTTTGCAGGTAAATATGGTGATGTAAGTGCAGAGGGGTTAGAATTTAAAGTGCAAGTTGCAGCCTTTAAATATCCTAAGAACTACACTTACAAACACTTGAAAGGTTTAGGAGATATTTCTAAAACGATGGACGCTAATGGCAAGGTTACACTGATAACGGTTGGTCCTGCCTTTAAAACCCTACAAGAAGCATGGAATCTGAACAAGAAAGCAGTTACTGCAGGGCAAAAAGACGCCTTCGTTACAGCCTTCTACAAAGGAAAACGGATTTACCTTGAGCAATTAGAAAAGCTTGGAATATTTAAAGTAGAAGAAGCTAAATAAAATTATATTGAAATAAAAAAACCCGTTCAAAAGACGGGTTTTTTTATTTCATAAAGGGTACTTAAAGAAGCCTTTAACCGTTAATTAAATTATGAATCTATTACTAGTTTCAAAAGAAAAAAAACAAGCATTGAATTTCATTGCTTTATTTCTACTTGTTTACTTAGTAATCTTCCTCAAGTTAGGATCATTCCATATTCGTTGGTGGGACGAATCGATCTACGCTGTAAATGCATACGAAATGCTGCATAATGGAAATTATTTTCTACCCTTCTTTGAAAACGCACCCGATCATTTAAATGTAAAGCCACCTTTTGCCATTTGGGCACAATTAGGTTTTATTAAACTTTTTGGATTTAATGAACTTGCCGTACGTTTGCCATCAGCCATCGCTGCTGCCCTAACTGTATTTATTGCATTTATCTTTATCCAAAAAAGATATGGTTACGTAATGGCTTGGCTAACTGCCCTGATCCTGATAAGCTCCAGAGGATTTATAGGTTTTCATACGGCACGCACCGCCGACACTGATTCTTTGCTCACCTTATTCACACTTATAGCAAATGTTTGGTTTTTAAAATATCTCGAAACAACAAACAAAAACCATATACTTCTCTTCTTTCTTTTTCTAACATTCAGTTTTTCAACTAAAATGTATGCAGCATTAATGTTTATTCCTGCTTATATAATTATTCTTTTACGGTACAAAAAACTCAAACAATTCTTGTTCAACTGGCAATTTTCTTTCGGCACACTTTTCTTTTTCGGAATTGCTATATGCTTACTTTTTCTACGAGAACATTACGACAAAGGGTACATCGCCGAAACCTTTTCTCAAGATGCGGGCAGATTATTTAAGATCACTTTAAACAAGGAAGAGCCTTTCCTTTTCTACTTTGACAATTTAATACAAAACAGATTTTCGTTTTGGTTCATTCCCTTTATGATTGGCTCCCTGTTCGTCATAAATAAAACTAAAAAAAATACCGTCCTATTAGATATACTCATTTTCATTTTAAGTTTCATAGGGGTTCTTACAGTCGCAAAAACAAAATTTTATTGGTACGACATGCCCATCTATCCATACTTGTCCATAATTACGGCCTTTGGTTTGATGTCGATCATTAATAATTTAGAAGCAACTTCTAAAAGAAATATAACCTTTATGATTATAGCTCTTTTTTTCTATCCTTACTGTCTAGTATTTCAACAGTCGCAAAGCAATATTATCCCTAATGGAGAAAAGAAACTTGAATCCAATGAACAATTCATTTTCAAGCGATATAAAGAAGGCAACACCCTAGGCAACTTTAAAGTTTACCATGCCGGCTGGAAAGGCTCTTTGTTATTTTATAAATACAAATTAAACGAAGAAGGGATAAAATTCGACATAGTAAATGTACCTGATTTTCAAATTTCAGAAAACGTTTTGGTTTCAGATGATAGCTTGTTTGATATTATCAAAACGAAGTACAAAATCAAATTATTAGACAAGGAAAACGAAGCTCGTTTAATAAGAATTGAAAGCTCTATTTAGCACCAATAATTCCTTAGGCTTTTTTTCTTTACGATAGAATCATATCTCGCCCCGCTGGGGCTTTGAATTCACGAAGATTATTTTTTATCCATATTTGACCCCTCTGGGGCCAAATCAAAACGTAATGACACTGCTCTCTAATTCAGTGTCCCAGAGGGACACAATATTGGTAAAACAAAACACGAAAAGCTATAAAGCCCCAGAGGGGCGACATATAGACATCACACTAATTCTTGAAAAATATGTTTTTCTTCATGCGTTATTTCGAATTCCTCCAAAAATGATACGTACTCAGCTCTAAATGAAACTGTTTTGTGATGTAATTCCTGATTCTTAATATAATTAATAACATTTGGAAGATGGCTTTTGGAATATGAAAAAGCACCGTAACCTGCTTGCCATTCGAATATCCCAGCGACAAATTTTTTTTCCTTTATCCATTTTGATGAATTAGACTTTATTTCTCGTACAAGATCCGCAACTGATTGCGTTGGCCTCATTCCTATCAAAATATGAATATGATCAGGCATTCCGTTTATGCAAATCATCTTGTGTCCATAATGCTGTACGATTCCCGTTATATATTTATATAATTCATCTTTCCATGAGGCGTGAATAGTTCCTTCCCTGTTTCTAACTGCTAAAACAAATTGCAGATGAATTGTTGTATATGTATCAGACATAGAACAAAATTATATCACTTTTAAAGGAATGATTGCTATAATTTATAGATTCTTAATAAATATGTCGCCCCTCTGGGGCTTAAGGATTCACGAAGATTGTTTTTACCAATATTTGACCCCTCTGGGGCCAAATCAACACTTGATGTTTTATGACATACGCTTCATTGTGCCAGAGAAACTAATAGTGGTATAAGCGTTACACCAACAATTAGAAAACTTGATAACAACAAGATGTTTTTGGAGGAAGGCTTATAAAAAAACATATTGCCATGCTGGGACTTTGAATTCACAAGTATTGCTTTTACCAATATTTGACCCCTCTGGGGCCAAATCAACACTTGATGTTTTATGATATACGCTTCATTGTGCCAGAGAAACTAATAGTGGTATAAGCGTTACACCAACAATTAGAAAACTTGATAACAACAA
>JAWXAS010000037.1:0-7821 GCA_034439635.1 Bacteroidota bacterium
AAGAAATAAAACTGCGCCACATTTACCACCAAAAATAAAGCAGGTACCATATAGATCTTAAAATAATTGAATTCGTAAAGGAAAATATTTTTGGTGATGGTGGCCGATAAAATCACTTGCAAAATTTTAGTTAGGATGCCTGCATAAATAACACCCATTAAACCAAAATAAATGGATGCGTAATAGGTAACGCCAATTTGGAATAATGCGCTTATTCCGAATATTTGTAAGAGCTTTGTTGTGTTTTTAGTGAATAAAATTGTTGCGAGATAAAAATTAAGAATACTTCTTAAACCATAGCCCGCCGCCAATATTCCAATGTACTTTGCCGCATCATAAAAACTTTGCTTGGTAATAAGTAATTTGTAAAGCAGAGGAATGGCGATGCAAAACACAATGAGTTGCATAATATTTACGGCGGTAAACACATTAAAATATCGGTTGCTCTCCTTTGTTGTACTTAATTTATCTTGCTTATTCCATATCTCGTAAAGCTTTGGGAAAATAATAGCAGATAAACTATTTTGAATGAACTCAATTCCAAAAAAACATTTTAAAACAAGATCGTAAGTATTCAGATCCGCTTTTTCGATAGACGATTGAAGCATGTAACGATCTATCTGACTTAATACCCAAGCAGAAATACCGTAAAACAAAAAAGGAATGCAAAATTGTTTGATCTCGGGTAAAAACTCCTTTTCGTATTTGTAAGTTCCATATTTTGAGAACACGAATTGCGCAGCCAAGAAAATAACTAGGCCGCTAATTAATCTCCCGTACATGGGGCCAATAATAGATTCAGGAAACATGAATAAACCTCCAATGGAAATACTTAGCGTAACAATCACGTTCAAAAAATTTAATCCTAAAAAGAGCATTGGTTTTTTTAAGTAGATCAAACAGTTAGTGCAGGTTTTAAAATAAGAATTAAAAAATGCCGTTAGAATTGAATAAAAACCCCAAGGCCAGAGTTCAATTTCAAAATCGGGCCTAAATACCATTTGAATTACTTTATCGCCAATAAGCGCCATGACTACTAACCAAAAAACGCCGATCAACAACAATAAAATAGAAGTTGTGCCAATGAATTGTTTTTGCTTTTCGGGCTCAGAAGTTAGTTGTGTATACTTTACTCCGAAAAAAGTATCGAGTGAAAATGTAAAGATGATCTGGAAAAGAAGAGAAATACTTATGTAGAAACTTATTTGTAAAAAATGTTTCTCATTTAAATAATTAGCGTAAAACGGAAGCAGTAAAACGCTTGCTACCATTGGCATTGCGCCCCCTATGGTATAAACGATGGATGACTTTAAGAATCCTTTACTGATCATATCTTAATACGCAATAACGTATAAAACGCGCATTTATTTTTGCTTTTCATATATAAAGAAGTCGCAATCGGATCCAATTTCACCTTTTTTCACATCCATGTACTTATTTTTGATCTGATCAATCAATTTGAAATTGGGAAATTGCTTTGTAACAAATGCAGTAAAGCTTCTTCTATTCTCGTGCTGGTAAATTGGTTCTTCCTTTTGATCAAAATCGGTAGCATAAATGATTACATACTTTTTTGAGGTATTAAAAAGATCTGTCAAATATTTTTCGAAGATCTGTTTTTCTACAAGGTGGTATAACACGTCTAGCGACATAGTAAGATCGGCCTTAACGATGTTGTGATTGTCATAGAATGCTAAACTACTATACAATAAGAAACTTTTATTCTTATCATCTTTAAAAAGTTCATGGCACATTTGAATAGCTTTAGGGCTAACATCCAAACCAATGTAATTTGGATATTTCGCAAGCTTTAACTGGTTACCATCTCCGCATCCGAACTCCATCACTGTGTCAATATTTTTTTTTGCTATAAAGGGATTTAATATCTCGGCTTTAAATTCAGCCAAATGATTATACGAACCGCTTCCCGAATTTCCTTGTGTTCTGTAACGCTCATCCCAATACGCTGCAGAGCCTTTGAATTTATTTTTCTGTTGATTCCTCTTGATATTCTTAATAAACTCTATCTTTAAAAGGCTTTCTTTTAATCCCATGATGCGTATTGATGTGTTTAATTTGAAATTTTAATGTTCGTCCTCTTCAAACGCTGAAGGATCCGTATTCTCGCCTTCCTCTGCATCTTCTCCCATTTCTCCATCGGCTTCTTCTTCTCCCTCTTCTCCCTCAAGCGAATCAAGATCATCCGCTTCAATTCCTTCTTCACCGGTGTCTAATGTTTTATAAACTTCATCATCCGAAGGATCCTCGCTCAAAATCGCAGCCAGAGTCATCTCCGGCGTTGGATTATCCTTTATGACATTCAATTGCTTGTATTGTTTAGGCGCATTTCCAATTGTTCTAATACAAACCGGGTAACTTAGTTTAGGATCCTCGTTCACAATTTTAAGCATCTCAATTAAAAAACACCACTGAGCTTCGGGATCAAATACGTATACAAAACGCTGGTGAGGTTGTTCAATGAATTTAGCAACCTTAGTATCCTTCATTAAATATTTTCGCTCAATTTTACGCCGTTTATCTTCTTCATCTAATGCAAGATCTTCTTTATTCAAGGTGATCTCTTCGTTCTTACGCCAATAATCATCGCTTACAAAAAAAGAAGCCGCGTGTTTTTTATCAAATTTAAATGCCTCTTGAATGGCATCATGAAATTGATCAAAACTCTGCGCAGCTTTAATGTCGATGTCTCTGTAAACATCTTCATTATCTTCCATACAAACTCTAAAGCGATATACTGCCATTTTACTTAGGTTTTTGTTTATAGATCTTACTCTTCATTAATCCAATTTTATTGAAGAAATGTACAAATGAAGTGCCTAATACACCCATTCCATATGTTGCACTACGACGGAAATTGATACTACTTGCTTCCGGGAAATATTTTGTTGGGCAAGTTACTTCTGCAATATCAAACCCCGCATAAAAAATTTGCGAGATCATTTGGTTATCGAAAACAAAATCATCTGAATTTGCGTGATAATCAATTCCTAGAAGAACTTCTTTACTAAAAGCACGATAACCTGTGTGATACTCTGATAATTTTTGATTGACAAGAATATTTTGGGTTAAGGTTAACAAGCGATTAAAAATGTATTTATACATAGGCATACCGCCCTTTAAGGCCCCTTTTCCAAGGATACGCGAACCAAATGCCACCGGATATAGATCATTAGCTATCAAATAACTCAAACTATGAATAAGCTTTGGCGTGTATTGATAATCTGGATGCAACATGATCACAATATCTGCGTTTAACTCAAGCGCTTTATCGTAACATGTTTTTTGATTACCTCCATAACCTTTATTTTTTTCATGCGTTATCACATGTTTTATTCCAACGCCACGCGCTACTTCTACAGTATTATCTTTACTGCAATCATCAACCAATACAACGTCATCCACAATATCAAATGGAATCTCTTCGTACGTCTTTTTTAGAGTTAGTGCCGCATTGTATGCGGGAAGCACAACCACTATTTTTTTACCATGAATCATATGCTAACAAAAATAACAAACATTGTGAAATTAATGCTTATTTTCTAATTAAGAAATCTTATTTTTAAACGAAAATTGTGAATTTTAAAAAATTACATAAACTCCTGATTTCAAGTTTTGTGCCGCCTTTTTTGGCCACTCTTTTTGTCAGCGTTTTTCTATTCTTTTTAGTTCAGATCGTAATCACTTATCTGGACGAATTGATAGGTAAGGGTTTACGCACATTTGACCTCATAAAGCTTTTCACATATGCCTGGATAACCATCATTCCGCAGTGCATTCCATTGGCTGTTTTATTGGCATCCATCATGAGCTTTGGCAACTTGGCCGAGAACTATGAATTGGCCGCTATGAAGTCCTCTGGACTTTCTCTTTTTAGGATCATGAAGCCACTTATTGTTTTAATTTTAATTTTGGCGGGACTTACATTTCTTTTCAATAATTTCATTCAGCCAACGGTTAGCTTAAAATCTACTACTTTGTTGTATGATATCCGACAGAAAAAACCAACCGTAAATATCAAAGAAGGGGTCTTTTATAACAAGCTCGACAATTACTCTATCTTGGTTGGAGGAAAATCAAAGAATAAAGACACGCTCAAAAATATTTTGATCTATGATCATAGTGCCAACAATGGAAACACTATTCAAACGTATGCCAAGGCAGCGCGAATGACCACCACTTCAGATACAGGGGCTTTAGTATTGGTGATGAAAGATGGAAATCGTTACGAAACTGTTTTGAATAAAGAGAATACAAATAAAGCTAAGGCTTTGAGCATTCTTAATTTTAAACAATTACAAGTAAACATTGAGCTTACCGATTTCAAATTGAACAGAACCGACGAGAAATTATTTAAAGGCTATGCAGAAATGATGAACATATGGCAATTGGATTCAATTGCAGATTCATCTCGCAAAAATTTACGCACCATAGCCGTGCAACTAGATAAACAGATGAGAGACTATTTTTTTATTAAGAGCAGCTTAACCGATACTGTAAAGAATAATTATGCTTTAGTATACCTTGATACTTTAAGCTCTAAATTAATTAAAGAAGATTATTATAAAATTTACGATTATGCTTTGAATATTACGCGAAACAATATTGGTATCCTTGAGAATGCACATAACATTAGAAAGGCGGAAGCTGATGCACTTACTCAACTAATGGTAGAATGGCATAAAAAAATAGTGGTTTGTTTTGCTTGCATCATTTTGTTCTTTATTGGCGCGCCATTGGGTGCCATTATTCGCAAAGGCGGATTAGGATTACCTGTTGTAACGGCGGTATTTTTCTTTTTAGCATATTTTATTTTAACTGAAGCGTTTACAACTGTTGCTTTAGAAGGTAAATTACCACCATGGCAAGCTATGTGGACACCATTGGGGATATTCCTCCCGATAAGTATTTTCCTTACGTACAAGGCAGCAAAAGATTCGGCTTTGTTTGATGTTACCAGTTATTATATTTTCTTTCAAAAGTTATTTAAACGCGGCAGCTAATGCGTATACTGCAAATATGTAATAAAGCCCCTTACCCGGCCAACGACGGAAGTAGTATTGCTATTTACAACATGGCACGCGGTTTGTGCGAAAACAATACAGAATTACATTTACTTACCATCAATACTAAAAAACATTTTAAAGAAGATGATTTAGTGCCTCAGGAATTTAAAACCAAAACACATTACCATTCGGTTTATAAGGATACAAGCCCCAGTGTAATAGGCGCTTTTTTTAATTTGTTTAGTTCGAACTCGTATTTTATCAGCAGGTTTTATTTTAAAGAATTTGACGATGCGCTTATTCAAACCCTTCAAAAACACACGTTTGATATTGTACAATTAGATGGTTTGTTTATGGCACCTTATATTGAAACTATCAAAAAATTTAGTAAAGCCAAGATCGCCTTAAGAGCACACAATATTGAACATTTAATTTGGGAGAGACACATTGTGAGTGAGCATAAAAGTTTAAAGAAATTATATTTAAAAATACAAAACTCTCGTCTCAAAAATTTTGAAGAAGATATCTTTCATAAAGTAGATGTTATTGTAACGATAACAAACGCAGACAAACATTATATACACAATCAATTTCCAAAACTTAATATTACTACGTGTTTAACCGGAGTTGATCTTGCAGATTACCAGCAAAACACAGAAGTAAAAAAACAGGAAAATACAATATTCTCTTTTGGGTCAATGGATTGGATGCCAAATTTGGAATCTGTAGATTGGTTCTTAAACAATTGTTGGGATAAAATCCATGCGAAGCATCCCAACTGTAAATTCATCATTGCAGGGCGTCATATGCCACAAAAGTTCAAAACTCTTCAATTACCCAATGTACAGATCGAAGAAAACGTAAGTAATAATCGCGATTTTTACAGCACTTATGATATCATGCTGGTTCCTTTACTTTCGGGAAGCGGTTTAAGGATAAAGCTAGTGGAAGGTTTGGCTTATGGAAAAGCTATTGTATCTACAAGTATTGGAGCCGAAGGAATTGCTATTAAAAAAGGAGAACAGATGTTGATCGCTGATTCTGCTAACGAATTTATAAGTGCGGTCGACCGTTTATTAAGTTCGGTAGCAGAAAAGAAAAGACTGGAACACAATGCAAAAGAATTTGCCAAACAGTATTTAGAAAATAAATTGCTCACAAAAGAGCTTATTGACCATTATAACAAACTGTATTGATCACTTATATCATATATTCAATTTTAGGAGTTTGTGTTTTGGGCATTTTACATTCTTATGTTTTTTATCCGGCTATGCTATTACTTTTTGCTAATAAAAAAGCTAACCTCGGCAGTATTGAAGGCAAGGAAATAAAAGAGAACTCAACGTTTAAAATTGGAATTTTAGTTGCCGCTTATAACGAAGAAAAAGTGATAGCACAAAAGCTGCATAGCATTTTGAATTCTGATTATCCAATGAATTTAGTGAATGTTTATATTGGATCGGATGCCTCTACAGATAAAACTAATTCTATTGTAGAGCAATTTGCAAGAACGCACAAGAACATTCACCTGATCATTTTTCTAGGGCGCACAGGTAAAGCGGGTATCATTAATCAATTGGCAGAGAAATGCAACGACGAGGTCTTTATTTTAACCGACGCTAATGTTATATTTGATAAGAACACGCTAAAAAATCTCGTTAAACACTTTTCCGATCCTAAAGTTCATCAGGTATGTTCTAATATCATTAAAACCTCCAATTCAGATGTTAGCATTCAACCTCTGGAAAAAAATTATCTTAATCTCGAGAATAAGATCAAAGCTTTGGAAAGCAACACCTGGCAATTGGTAATAGGCGCTGAAGGCGGTTGCTATGCCATTCGTGCAGAAAAGTATGTGCCCGTTCCAAAGAATTATTTTATGGATGATTTTTATATTACCATGGGCGTGATCAATAATGGAGGAAAGGTGTTATTTGAAACAGAAGCTATTTGCTTTGAGGATCTACCTTCACAATCCTCTGAAGAATTCAAACGAAAAGTGCGCATTTCTATTGGTAATTTCCAAAACCTCAGCAGCTATAAACATTTGCTTTGGCCTCCATGGAAAGCAGTGGCCTACGCGTTCTTTTCTCATAAAGTGTTACGCTGGATCACTCCATTTTTATTATTCATTATTTACGGCTGTTCGCTTTACCTCGCTCTTCATTCAAGGATCTTTTTAGGATTAAGCGTGCTTCAACTTTTTTTATTCATGTTGCCCCTTTTTATTAGCACCTTAAATCCTATAAAACCTCTTTTATTTATTGCGCATTTTTACAATATGAATTATGCCTTATTAAAAGGCTTTATCATGTATAGTAAAGGTGTAAGATCAAGTGTTTGGGAACCAACAAAACGAAATGCGTAATAAATTCACATATTTTATTTTGTTCGTTTTGCTGAGCAACTTTGTGTTCTCTCAAAAAAAGAGCACAGCTCCTAAAAAACAGGAAGATAAAAAACTTAAGACCATTACAGTAAAAAATGCTGATACCCTTTCATTTGATAAGTCTAAATCCGATGCTCAGATCTTAAAAGGTAATGTTATTTGCGAACACGAAGGTGCTTTACTATACTGTGATCGTGCCTTACTTTTTTCGAGCAAACGTATGGAAGCCGGCGGACATATTCGCATTGTGAAAGGCGATAGCATAACTATAACCGGAGATAAATTACTATATGATGCCAGCACGAAATTAGCCGTGTTGGATGGAAATGTGGTTTGCACTGAAAAAGACATGACGCTTACTACAAACATTTTGACGTTTGATGTGGCCAATTCTATTGCCAATTATTA
>JAWXAS010000038.1:0-47742 GCA_034439635.1 Bacteroidota bacterium
CGCAAACATTAAGCAAAGCCCTAAACAAGGCTTTTCGTTCTATCCCGGGCGCAGCATTACGGTTTAATTTACACTTAAAAACATCTGCCGCTTTTTTAACCCTTTTTTACTTTTTTCGGTAGATTTTTTTCGCACTATTTTTAAACAAACTCAATAATAACAAGGCTTACAGAGTTTTTGAGGGACGACTAATTAGAACTCAAAAGATCTTTCGCGTTCTTAATTGCCGATTCGGTTGGTTTACCCGTGCTCAACATTTTTGCTATTTCAACTGTACGTTCATCTTTAGCTAAAACTTTTATGAACGAACGTGTTTTGTCTTTATCATCGTTCTTATAAACAAACAAATGATGCTGGCCTTTACTTGCAATTTGAGGTAGGTGAGTAATGCTTATCACTTGCATTTTGCCCGCCATTTGAGAAAAGATGTTTCCCATTTTATTAGCCACATCGCCACTAATGCCCGTATCAATTTCATCAAAAATAATAGTTGGCAAAGCGCGCTTTTGTGCAAGCACCGATTTTAAACTTAACATTAAGCGCGACATTTCTCCACCCGAGGCCACTTTGTGTAGCTCCTTAAATTCGCCGCCTTTGTTTGCCGAGAACATAAACGAAACTTCATCGATACCCGAACCGCTTAGCCCTTCTTTAGTTTTTAAGTCAATTTTAAACTTAGCATTTTCCATCGACAGATCGTTCAAAATGGCATCAATACTTTTTTCAATTCCGCCAATAGATTTTTTGCGCTTGTCGCTAATATCTTTAGCTTGCTTTTTACAAGAAGCCTCAACCTTTGTAATTTCTTTTTTTAGCTTTTCAATCTCTGCCTCAAGGCTATTGAACATCTGTAATTTTCCTTCTATGTCGTCTTTTATTTTTAATAATTCTGAAATAGAATTTACCGAATGTTTTTTTAAGAGGCGATTGATCTTGTCGAGCTTATCATTAATGTTGTTTAGCTTTTCGGGATCAAACACTAGTTTTCCTTCTTCACCCTCTAGCTCATTGTAAACATCTTTTAGTTCAATATGCGAAGCGTTGACGCGCTCAAATAATTCTTTGTAAGCATTATTGAATTTTGTGATAGACTGTAATTGTTGTTTTAGTAGCGATACAGATGAAAGCAAATTATTTTCTCCGCCGCCCAAGCTTCCTGATGTTTTGGATAGGGCAGATTTAATAAACTCGGCGTTTTCCATTGTTTCACTTTCGTCTTCCAGCTTTTTCACATCGTCTTCGTCCAAAGCAAACTCATTTAATTCATCAAATAAAAACTGATAGTAGTCTAGGTCTTTTTTAGCTTGCTTTTCTTTATTCTCTAGCTCTTCTAAGTGTTTTTTATTTTCCTGCAGTTGTTTGAACAGCTTTTTGTACAATTCAAAATCATTCGCGGTTCCCGCAAAGGAATCGATCAACTGCAACTGGAATTTTGTTTGATTAAGTAATAATGTTTGGTGCTGGGAGTGCACATCAATTAAATTATCTGCAATTTCTTTAAGCGCAGTTAAATTAACGGGGCTATCATTAATAAAAGATCTTGATTTCCCTTCGGCATTAATCTCACGCCTTAAAATCACCGGATTTTCGAAATCTAGCCCATTTTTAACAAAAAAATCCCTTAAATCGTAGTTTTTTACATCAAATTCAAGCTCAATCACGCATTTTTTAGCCTTATTTTGAAGCGAGCCAGCATCGGCTCGATTTCCTAAGGCCAAGCCCAATGCTTCCAAAAAAATTGACTTTCCGGCCCCGGTTTCGCCGGTAATAACGCTTAACTGCCCGGGGAAACTCACGTCAAGCTCCTCTATCAGGGCATAATTACTTATATATAGGCGTTTTAGCACTAAACTAAGTTCGGCTTTTTAAGCCAAACTGGAAAAATATATTTTCAACACCCAACCAAGCGCCTCGGCTTATCGTAATTAGTTAAGGAGACCCGAAGGTATAACCGCCTACAAAATTTTGTGATACACTTACTCAATAATAGCGACCACTTATCGGAATCTCCCAACCTAACAAACAAACTCAGCGTATTAAATAGAAACAAACACACATGAGACAGTTAAAGATAACCAAACAAATTACTAACCGCGAAACAGCTTCGTTGGACATGTATTTGCAAGATATTGCAAGAGTGGAGTTGATCACTGCCGATGAAGAGGTTGTGTTGGCGAAAAAAATTCGCGACGGAGATCAGCGTGCGTTAGACAAATTAGTAAAAGCAAACTTACGCTTCGTTGTATCTGTAAGTAAACAATATCAAAATCAAGGCTTAAGTTTACCCGACCTTATTAATGAAGGAAATTTAGGCTTAATAAAAGCGGCGCAACGTTTTGATGAAACTCGTGGATTTAAATTTATTTCTTACGCAGTGTGGTGGATCCGTCAAAGTATTTTGCAAGCATTAGCCGAACAAAGTAGAATTGTGCGCTTGCCTTTGAATAAAATTGGGGCCATCAATAAGATCAACAAAACGTTTTCAAAATTAGAGCAACAGTTAGAGCGCGAGCCAAGTTTTGATGAGATAAGCGAGCAAATAGACCTGTTGCCTGAAGATATTTCGGACATTTTACGCAACAGCAGTCGCCACATGAGCATGGATGCACCATTAAGTTTTGGTGAAGATGCGGGAAACATGTACGACCTAATGGAAAACGATACGTCGTTAAAACCCGATAGAGAATTAATGAGCGAAAGCTTAAAACAAGAAATTGACAGAGCTTTATCAACCTTAACAGGAAGAGAGGCTGATGTGGTAAAATTATTTTTTGGATTAGCCGGCGCCCATGCGCACACGCTTGAAGAAATTGGTGAGAAATTCGAATTGACCCGCGAGCGCGTTAGACAAATAAAAGAAAAAGCTGTTCGCCGCCTTAAACACGGCAGCCGCAGCAAACTGTTGAAAGCGTACTTAGGTTAATACTCTGCATATAGTTCTATGATCCCGATGCTTATCGGGAGTGTTTTTTAATTCGTTCTTTGTTCTAGTTAGTTAGTGAAGAAAAGCCCCTGGTAGTTGTGTTCCGGGGGCTTTTCGCTTTTTATAGTTTGATTGAACACTAATGGCGAAGATTTATATGATCAATTATGATAGACAGCTTTTGAATCCACTCAAGGGACATCGAAATAGAGTTAAAGACGGCAAAAATCAGCGAAAACTATAATAATCAGCATCATCTGTGCTCTATAGTAGCTTAACGGTTAAAAATCCCTAAATCCCGCTCGTTTAGCACTTTCTTTTTATCTTTGACTCTCTAAAAACAAAAATCGCATGGAAGGGTCGAAACCAAAAAAATCGTTGATGGGTCGCATTTTTAAATGGACAGGAACTACACTTTTAGTGTTGATCGTTTTAATAATTGCAGCCCCGTTTATATTTAAAGATAAAATAGTATCAATTGTAAAAGAACAGGCCAACGCAAATTTAAATGCGAAAGTTGATTTTGGAGAATTTGATCTTACACTTATTTCTTCGTTCCCCGATTTTCGTTTTAAAATAAAAAACGTTTCGGTTGTTGGTGTTGATGATTTTAAAGACGACACACTTGCATCGATCGGTGAATTGATAACCGACATTAATTTAAAATCTGTTCTATCGGGCGATCAATATAAAATCAATTCTATCATCATTGATAAAGCACGCATTTTAGGAAAAGTATTACCATCGGGAAAGGCAAATTGGGATATTGCTAAAGCAGATTCGGCTGCCGCCGCTGCCCCAACCGCAACTTCGGAGCCAACAAAATTTGCAATGAAGCTTAACGAGTTTAAAATAAAAAACGCTTACATAGTTTATGATGATCAACAAGGAAAGATGTATGGAAAGTTGGACGATTTTAATTACGAATTGAACGGAGACTTTACGCAAGATAATTTTGTATTGTCGAATTTATTAGAGATCGCTAAAACAACATTTAAAATGGACGGAGTTCCGTATTTAAGCGAGGCAAAAGTAAAATTTAAAGTAGATCTTGATATGGATATGCCAAAAATGAAATTTACTTTTAAAGAAAACGAATTAAGCTTAAACGATCTTGGTTTTGGCTTTGATGGATACGTGTCGATGCCCGATACAAACATTGATATGGATCTTAAATTCAAAGTAAAGCAAGCAGAATTTAAATCACTTCTTTCATTAATTCCAGCCGTATATAGTAAAGACTTTGCAAGTGTAAAAACAAGCGGAAGTTTGGCGCTTGATGGTTTTGCTAAAGGAACTTATAACGCAAGTAGCATGCCGGCGTTTGCAGTTAACTTAATAGTAAAAGACGCGATGTTCAAATATCCTTCGCTTCCAAAATCGGTTAACAACATTAATATTGATGTTCATGTAAATAATCCTACAGGGGTTTTAGACGCAACCGTAATTGACGTAAATAAATTTCACGTTGAATTAGCCGGCAATCCGGTTGATCTTTCGGCACAGGTTACTACGCCAATTTCTGACCCTAATTTAAAAGCAGGATTAAAAGGCGTTATTAATTTGGCAAGCGTAAAAGAATTTGTTCCCCTTGAAAAAGGTGATGATTTGACCGGAACTATAAAGTCTGATATTAGTGTTGCTGGAAGAATGAGCGCACTAGAGAAAAAGGACTTCGATAATTTTAAAGCCGAAGGGTCTTTGGAGATCGAGAAAATGAATTATAAAACATCAACACTTACTTATGAGGTTTTGTTGAATTCAATGATCTTAAAATTTACGAATGAATATGTTGATCTTCCTAACCTCGACGCTAAGCTTGGCAAGAGTGATATTCAAGCAAAAGGACGAATAGATAATTTTATGCATTACATGTTTAAAGACGAGGCGCTAAAAGGAAGCTTTGCGTTAACGTCAAAAATAATGGACCTTAACGAATTGATGGGTCCGCCAAGCACAGAAACTGCAGCAGCAACACCAAGCGCCTCACCAACATCAACCGATTCGGGCGTAGCGGAAGTTCCGGGCAACATTGATTTTGTTTTGGACTCAAAAATTGACAAGATTCTCTTCCAGAACATGGTAATAGATAATTTGGTTGGAAACATTGTGGTGAGAAACAGCAAAGCGGAAATGACCAATTTAAAAATGAACACTTTGGGCGGATCGTTAGTTGTGAATGGTTTTTATGAAACCACAAACCCTAAAAAACCAACCACCGGCTTAAATTTGGTGATCGAGAATTTTGATATTCAAAACACATTCAAAACATTTAATACAGTTAAGAAAATTGCTCCTGCGGCAGAATACTCCAAGGGAAATTTCAGCGCAACCTTGCAAAACTTTAATGTAGGCATGAATGATAAAATGGAGCCAGATCTTAATTCGGTAAAAGCCTTTGGTACATTTAAAACAAGCAAGGTTGTTGTTGGAGGTTTTCCGCCGTTTGTAAAATTAGGCGAAGCTTTAAAAATGGAACAATTAAAAAGCACCGAGGTTACCAACCTGAGTTTGAAATATAAAATGGAGAATGGCAGAATTATTTTAGAGCCATTTGACACAAAGATCAACAACATCAACACTAATATTAGCGGAAGCACAGGAATTGATCAAACGATTGATTACAAATGGAAAATGGACATTCCTAAATCAATGTTTGGCGGTGCTGCCAGTGGTGCATTAGAGGGCTTGTTGAAAGCCGCAAACGATAAAACCGGAACAAATATGGCTGTTGGCGATAAGATAAAAGTGAACGTAGGGTTTGGCGGAACAACAATGAAGCCAACAATAAAAACCAGTTTAAAAGAAGATACCCAAAGCGCCGTTGCAACCGTTACAACGGCCGTTGTAAATAACGCAATTGATAAAGCAGCCGAGGAAGCACAAAAAATATTAGATGAGGCAAAAGCAAAATGCGATCAAATAAATGCTGAAACAGCAGCAAGCGTTGAGAAACAAAAAACAGACGGCTATGCTGAGGCGGATAAATTAGTGGAAGCCGCAGGAAATCCGATCGCAAAAATTGCAGCCAAAAAAGCAGCAGAAGCAGCAAAGAAAAAAGTGGACGAGAAATGTGAGAAGTTGAAAGCAGACGGGGAGGCGAAATGTGCAAAGAACACGGAAGACGCAAAAGCAAGAGCGGCGGCAAAAGCAGCTGAAAGTAAAAAATAAATTTATGAGAAAATTAGTTCTAGCAGCACTCGTACTTTTAAATGTAAATGCATTTTCTCAGATCTTATTCTCAGAGAATTTCTCTTCTTTAACTTTAAATAGTTATACGGCAGCAAACGGGAGCGGTGTTTATACAACGGCACCTTCCGCGTTTATAACCATAAATGATAACCACAATAATAGCACAGGAACACTTGCAAACCCAAACACACCTTTTAATTATTCAGTATTAAAAACGCAAGGATGGCTTGTTGGTTACAATGCAAATGTAAACGACACGTTTTTAGTTTCTACAAGCTGGTTAGATTCCGCCTCAATCACTTCTGATAAATGGATCATTACTCCGGCAGTTACTGTTAGCTTAACAAATACAGTTTTGCGCTGGAGCGCGATGAGTCCCGATCCTAGTTTTCGTGATGGTTATGAGGTTTTTACAACAACCGTTACCGGAACTCCAACAGAGATCGATTTTCCTTTAGGAAATAGAATATTTACAATAGCAGATAATAATACAAGCGGGGCAGGGGAGAATGCACAATGGACAAACCGCTCGGTTTTGCTAGATGCTTTTGTAGGACAAACAATTCGCTTCGCATTTAGGAACAATTCAAAAGATCGTTTTCAACTTTGGCTCGACGACATTCAAGTTGCAACCGTGTCGAGCATAAGAGATGTTGTTTTAAATAACGTAGACGTTAAGAAGTATGCGCTCACAAATATAAACGACACTATAAAAGCAACATTTACAAATGCCGGATCTGTTGCCATAACAACTTTGGTTTTGAATTATAAATACGGAACTTCTTCTGTTAACACGCAAACTTTTACAAGTGTTTTGGGATGGGGGAATACTTCCTTTAATAAGCTGGCGTTTACTCTACCGTTTAGCCCAACATCTCCGGGTATTTATCCGGTAAAAGTTTGGGCAAGTTCTATAAATGGCCAAGCTCCGCAAAACACTAGCGATGATACGTCGAATGTTTTTGTTACCGCCATCAATTCAAATGTGCCTCGCATGGTTATGATGGAAAACTTTGTAAGTGCATATGATGGAGATAGCCCTGACGCCCAAGAAAAAGCGCAAGGAATTAGTTCAGCCTCGTTGGTTGTTGTAAGCATTCATGATAACGATGCTATGGAAATTGTGGATGCGACATCTTTATTTTTTGACTATAAAAAAAACAACTCCACCGCTCTTTTTGATCGTTATTATTTTAAAGACATCAGTAAAGTTGCTGTATCAAAAAATATGTATGCAACACGAAGCGCGAGCCGAATTGCTGCGGTTTCTCCGGCGAGCGTTACTATTGTAAACAAAGTATACAACACGAGCACAAGGCTTCTAGCATTTGATGTAAAGGCAGATTTTGTTGGCGAAGTAAAAGGCGATTATCGCATCAACGCATACTTAACAGAGAATGAAGTTTACGGAAACCCCGTAGACACAAGCGCGAATGGTTATAATCAGCTGAACAATTATTATTCTGTTCCCTGGTCGACATATTATTTAAAGGGATATTTTTCTAATACGTATAATTCACACTTGCTAAACGCTTGGCAATTCAGACATCAAAATGTTTTAATAAAAGCATTTGATGGCATGTATGGTTTGCCCGGAACAATTCCTTTAAACGGAGGAACAGCAGGAAACTCATACACACAAACATTTACGCTTACATTGCCAACGTTAACCACGGGAGTTCATCAATGGATAGAAGACAATATTTACATTGTAGGCTTTGTTGCTGAGCTTGGAATAAGCGTAAACGAGCGCACGGTTTTAAATTCCGTAAAAGAAAAAGTAACATCAGGCGCGGAAGTAATAGGCATAGAAGAAAATCCCTTGCAGAAGATCTCGTTTTTAATGTTCCCAAATCCAAGTAACGGAGAGGTGTATATTTCTTTGTTTGAGAAGCAACTAAATAAAAATAGTTTGGTAAGTGTAAAGGATATGCTCGGAAGAGTAGTTAGATCAGAGAAATTATATAGCACCATGCATATAAACGAACTTGACCTGAAAGGCCTGCCAAGCGGAGTGTATTTGGTTGAATTGGAGCAAAACGGACAGAAAAACAGCCAAAAATTAATTATCCAGCATTAGTAAAAAATTATTAAATTTGTAGCCCTAACAAAAATGCGGGTGTGGCGTAATGGCAGCCGCGCCAGACTTAGGATCTGGTGTTGAAAGACGTGGGGGTTCGAGTCCCTTCACCCGCACAAAATCAGAGTGAGAGAGGAGCGCGAGAGCGATCCGCTCAACTCTCTGATTTTTCTTCTTCACTCACTCAAAGACGATATACTATGTTTGATTTCGGAAAACTTGATGTTTATCAAAAAGCCAAATCTTTCAATAAGATAGTTTATCAGTACATTCAGGCTGACAAGAAAACAGATTCGGTAACAAAAACCAGTTAAGAAGGGCCTCCTTTAGCGTTATGCTTAATATTGCAGAAGGCTCAAGCAGGTTTAGTAAGGCGGATAGAAGAAATTTCTTCGTTATTGCAAGGGGATCTGTTTTTGAGTGCGTGGCTATTTTTGATTTTATGAAAGAAGAACAGCTTCTAACGAGTTGTTACACAAAGACCTTTATTCTAAATCGGAAGAGCTCTCAAAAATGCTATTTGCCATGATCAAAAACTTAACTCTGGCTTAAAAAAACCAAACAACCTCATAGAGGACACGGCGCGGCATCAATATCGTTTATTAATAACAAATCTAAAAATTTCTTTTTTACCACCGAGAATAAGGGCATGAATAAAATAAATTCCACTTTCAGCTTCCGGCAAATCATATTTTCTGTTTGGTAGCTGAATACAGTTTATTTCCTTTCCTAAAACATCAAATGCCTGTACGGCGCCTAATTCTAAGTCCGTAGCTATCTCAAAAGTACCGCTACTCGGATTAGGATAAACAAACCGGCTAGGGCTTGCGCGCGAAATTTGAGTTAGGCCTGTGCTAACCGTGCTTGTGCCACAACTTCCTAAAACAAGATATTTACTTTTTACTGTGCCAACCGATAAACCATAAATAGGATTATTTACAATGTCGGCGCCAAAGGCCGTAAGGCTTGTAAAACTTCCGGCAGCAGTTATTTGTCTAGCTGGGCAGCCATCGTTATCCCAACTCCAAGCAAGCCAACCTAATTTTTTTTGAGTAATGATTTTTAGCCAAGGTTTATAATTTAAGGTGTATTGACACAAGGTTACATCATCTTGCAAATTAGCAACCTCTCCAAAAACAAAAGGAATATTTTTTGTGAGAGCATTATTTATTTTGGCAAGGGCTTGCGCAGAATCATTTCCTGCAAAGCTATACCAATACGCATGGGCGCTAAATATTAAATTGTTTTGCGGATCGGCTGCTTGTAAAACCTGACCAACATTTGCCAAAAGATCCAAATTTGTTCCACACTCCGAGCCGTCGATCATTATCGGAACCGTAATACTATTACTTCTTATGGTATTAACTATCGAACTATAAGTATTTGAAAAAGTGGTTTGTGCGGCGGTTGGATTTCCTGCCCACGAAACAAAGAGCGCTTCGTTGGCAATATTAAGAATGATGCTGTGTTTATATTTATTGATGAGTATTTTTACAGCAGGCTGTACAAAAAAATTGCTGAGCGTAACAAGGGCCGTTGCATTATTAACACAAGTAAGATCGTGCAGTTCAACAATAGGGATCATTTTATTTTGAACACATTTTGAAAGAGCACTATCTAAATTAACCAAATTATTATAAGTTACTTGCGGCGTTGGTCCATCGGGTGTTGTTACATACCAAGGTATGCGCACACAATTTGCTCCGGATAAAGCTACTTGATTAATTCTTAATTGTGTTGGCGACCAACCCCAGTTGTAGGGCGCGTAATTTACTCCTTTTAAAATCAAAGTATCGTTACAAGGGCCTAAAATATATCGGCCGCTTACGTGAATTGTGGTTACGGTTTGCGAAAATGCCGATTTTGTAATTATAAGTAAAGCAATAATTAGTAAGGCAAACAACTTCTTTTTCATAAGCAACAGTGGTTTTGTGATAATAAATATACACTTTTTTATGAGTAAAGAAAGCGTTGTGCGAACACACCTCAAAGCCCTCTAACAAACTCCTCGGGACTCACCGCGTCTTTTACATCATAAGTTCCAATTTTTGTACGGCGTAAAGACGTTAAATGCGCGCCGCTATTTAAGGCTAAACCAAGGTCGCGCGCAACACTACGAATGTAAGTTCCTTTGCTGCACACAATACGAAATGAAATAATTGGCATTTGAATATCAGTAATTTCAAATTCAAAAAGCTCAATTGATTTTGGTTTTAATTCAATTTCATCTCCTGCGCGAGCATGTTCGTAAGCGCGTTTGCCATTTACCATCACCGCACTGAAGAGGGGAGGAACCTGATCTTGCTTTCCGAGAAACGTTTTGGCGGTTTCTAAAATTAGTTCTTTAGTAATGTGCTCTGTGGGAAATGTTTTGTCGATTTCTTTTTCGAGATCATAACAAGGTGTTGTAGCGCCAATAAAAAAAGTACCCGCGTACTCTTTTGTTAATCCCATGAACGAATCGATCGATTTAGTTTTTTTACCTGTGCAAACAATTAGTAGGCCTGTTGCCAGCGGATCCAATGTTCCGGCATGACCAATTTTTGGTTTTACTTTATTGCCCTCGTGTATAAATGAAGGATGATTTTTAATACCGTGTTTTAATTTATTCACCGCCTGAAAACTACTCCAGCCAAGTGGTTTGTCAATTAATAAAACTTCGCCGATATAAAAGTTGTAACTCAATGTTTGATATTTAAAAGAATGCTCTTCGACTATGCTCAGGGGAACTGTAGGTCATGCGCCGAGTCACGTTGAGCGTAGTCGAAACACTGACATAAATGTAAGAAAACTAAAAAACCTCCTTAGCCACTTGCTTAGTAGCTTCAGATGCACCCATGGTATAAAAATGTAAACAAGGCACGTTTGCTTTTACTAATTCTTTGGATTGCTCAATACACCATTTGATCCCAACCTCTTTTATTTGCTTGTCGTCTTTACACTTTTCAAGCGCTTCGTAAAACGGTTGAGGAATATCAATATGAAATATTTTTGGTAATGCAATGATCTGTTTTTTACTTGACAGTATTTTTAATCCCGGAATAATTGGAACGTTAATGCCACTCTTTTTGCAAAGCTCAACAAAATCAAAATATTTTTTGTTATCAAAAAACATTTGCGTTACAATGTATTCTGCGCCCGCCTCAACTTTTGCTTTTAAATAATTCAAATCGCTGGTTAAGTTTGGTGCTTCAAAATGTTTTTCGGGATAACCGGCAATTCCCATGCAAAAATTAGTTGGCGCGGCATCTTTCATATCATCATCTAAGTACAATCCTTTGTTCATAGAGCTCACTTGTTTCACAAGATCAAGCGCGTATGGATGTCCGCCCGGCTCAGGTACAAAAGCAGGCTCTGTTTTAATACTATCACCGCGTAAAGCCAATACATTATCAACGCCCAAAAACTGAAGATCAATTAAGGCATTTTCTGTTTCCTCTTTTGTAAAACCCCCGCAAATAATATGTGGAACCGCCTCTACATCATATTTATTCATGATGGCCGCACAAATTCCAACGGTACCGGGGCGTTTACGAATACTTACTTTTTCTAAATAGCCACCGTCGCGTTTTTTGTAAATGTATTCTTCGCGATGATAAGTAACATCAACAAACGCCGGCTTGAATTCCATTAAGGGATCAATACCGTCGTAAATGCTTTGAATACGTTTCCCTTTTAAAGGAGGAAGAATTTCAATAGAAAATAATGTTTTCTTGCTTTCTTTTAATTTTTTTGTAAGCTTCATAAAAAATAAAATCGGTTATCGATTTATAGATTGTATTTCTTTTATCTCAGGAACAGCGCGCTTAATGGTTTCTTCAATTCCTGCTTTCATGGTCATGTGACTCATGTTACAGGTTTTGCAAGCGCCGGTGAGTTCTAATTTTAATATTTGATCGTGAGTTATTTCCACAATAGCAACATTGCCTCCGTCTGCTTCCAAATAGGGCCTTATAGTGTCCAAGGCGTCTTCAACTTTTTGATGTAATGCGTCCATTTTTATAATATAACCAAAGATACGTTTTCTTCTGTATTAATAAAGGTTAGGCCTCAACTAATTCAGCATTCTTAATTGCTATTTGTTGTGCCACATTTTGAGCAAGTTCAATAAAACCTAATGATTGCGTAGAATTTTTATCCATCACACTCGGCTTTCCTTCATCCGATGCTTCGCGAATGCTTTGCACTAAAGGAATTTGTGCTAATAGTGGAATTTGTAATTCTTCTGCTAAATGTTTTACACCGTCTTTTCCAAAAATATAATATTTATTGTTTGGTAATTCTTCAGGCGTAAACCACGACATGTTTTCTACCAATCCCAAAACAGGAACTTTTATCGCATCCAATTGAAACAAGGCAATTCCTTTTCGCGCATCAGATAAAGCAACTTTTTGTGGCGTACACACAACAATAGCGCCGGTTAATTTTACCTGAGTGCACAAACTAATTTGTATATCGCCCGTGCCGGGAGGAAGATCAACAATTAAATAATCTAATTCTCCCCATGCGGTATCGTAAAATAATTGCGCCAATGCTTTTGAGGCCATTGGTCCACGCAAAGCCACCGCTTGATTTGGGCCTGCCATAAATCCAATGGAATTTATTTTCACGCCGTAACTTTCTACGGGTTTCATTTTTTTAACGCCATTAAACTCTCCGGGTCCGGGAGCATCATTTTCAACACCAAACATAATATGCTGTGAGGGGCCGTAAATATCTGCGTCAACAATTCCAACTTTAGCACCTTGGCGCGCTAATCCTAATGCAAGATTTGCAGCTACCGTGCTTTTTCCAACTCCACCCTTGCCACTTGCAACCGCGATAATGTTTTTTACGTCGCGCAAAGTAGTTTCATCTTTTTCTTTTTTGGAAGTAACGATTGCCGTCATATTTATTTTCACATTAGCAGTTTTATCAACATAATGTAAAATGGCATTCATGCAAGCGTTGTGGATCATGTCTTTCATGGGACATGCGGGTGTAGTTAAAACTACAGTGAAAGAAATGTTTTTTCCATTCACAGTAACATCCTTCACCATATTTAGTGTTACAAGATCTTTTTTAAGATCTGGATCGTCTACATAACGCAAAGCGTCGATAACCTTATCTACTGTAATTTCCATAGGGAAACAAAGATACGGACAAAAAGCTGCGCTTAAAAAATATAAGGGATTTTATTTGGCTGTATTAGTGGGCGCTCCTTGTGATGTAGGAGTAACCGTAGTAACAACTTGCCCACCCGGAACCGGAGCCGCAGCCTGATCCATAGATGATTTAATAGTATTGGCAATAGAGTCCTGAAAAACTTTAGCTCGCGCATACATAGCCTCTCTGTTTTCGGCCGCAGGTTTACCGCCAAAATAAACAGCTAGAACAGCAATAAAAACAAGAGTACCTGCACTCAGAAGTAAGATGGTTTTTTTCATGATATTTATTTAGGGCCAAACAAAAGTAAGTAAAAAACAGAAAAGCCCCAAGCATTATGCTAAGGGGCTTTTAAGCTAACTAACAGTACACAAATTCTTAGTGAGCCGGAGCTTCAGCGGTTGTTGCAGTTGTTGCAGCAGCAGAATCAACTGGAGCAGCTTCAGTAGCAGCAGCTTCGATTGCAGCAGATGCAGCAGCAGCAGCAGAATCTAAAGCGCGTTTTGCATCAGCTTCGAATTTAGCTTTTTCTTCAGCCGAAGGACCGCAAGATACCATTGTAGCAACTAAAGCTACAGCGATGAATGATAATACTTTTTTCATTTTTGAGTGTTTTAAATTGTTAATGATTTAAACATTAATATCAAAAACGAAGGCAGGTAACCCTGAAAAGAGAAGGGAATAAAAAATAATTCTTAAGAGCCTGAAAATCAAACAAATAAATTTAATTGAGCTAAATAAATTGTGGAAAACCCACCCCGCCGGCACCTAATACAGCGTGGTAAAACCAATGAGTTTAATATCTATAGGAGCCAAAAGCATTGATACACAAGTAAATTACGGCTTTTTGGTAAAGTATGGTACAAAAATTTGGGTTACCTTTAACTATTCTAAGTATTAAAATCATAGGCGCTAATGTTAAAACCAAAAGTGAATTTTTCCGACAACGATTTTGTTGAAGGGTTAAAGGTTGGAGACGACCAGGTTTTAAAAGCGCTTTATAAAAAGTACTATAATCTCGTTCTTAAACTTGTTGTAAGCAATAGTGGTTCTTCTGAAGCCGCCCAAGATGTTTATCAAGAAACGATCATCATCTTGTACGAAAAGTGTCAGGACCCGGAATTTAAACTGAGCTGCCAACTACAAACGTATGTGTACTCTGTAGCGCGCAACTTGTGGTTGAAGCATTTAAAAAAACACGGAAAAACCGGTGAGCTGAAAGAATATCACCAAGATGTTTTTGAAGATGCGAGTTTGGATACTAAAGCGCATTTGAAAAAGGAAGAAAGCATTGATAAGGTTTATAAAAGTTTGGAAGAACTTGGCGAACCCTGCGCATCACTAATAAAAGATTTCTACATAAAGAAAATGAATATGGAAGAGATCTCAGAGAAGTTTGGATACACCAACGCAGACAATGCTAAGAACCAAAAGTACAAATGCCTACAACGATTAAAAAGATTATATTTTGAAAATTTTACAATAGTAGATTAAAGATAATGAGAACCGTAGATCTTTTTGATAATTACCTAGAAGGAAAACTCAACGCGCAAGAGTTAGCAGCGTTTGAATTACGCGCGAGCAGCGACCCTGTTTTTTTGAAAGCACTTGAAGAACACAAAACACTTATTGGCATTTTAAACACCAGCAACGAACGCCAAATATTAAAAAATAAATTAAAGCATATTCATTCTATAGAGTTTGGAAAAGAAGCAAAGATCATTTCTATAAACAAACCCGAGAAATTCACAAAACGCATTGGTAAAACATTTATGGTGGCCGCAAGCGCTGCTGTAATAGCTGTAATTTCTACAATTGCATTATTAAGTACTGGCGGCTATTTATTAGAGAAGCAAGATATTAAAATAACTGATCTTGGTTTGGAAGTTGCAGGATTAAAATCCTCTCAAAACGCTATCGTAAGAAAACTAAATTCAAAAGAAGATAAACCTTTTGCCGCAGCAAATTTAGAAGGTTCGGCATTTGCACTTAACAATAACGGTTACGTAATTACAAGTTGGCATATGGTAAATGGTGCCGACAGCATTTTTATTCAAAACAGCACTACCGAGCGAGCACTTACAAAAATTATTTTTAATGATCCGGCGTTGGACATAGCTGTTTTAAAAATAGAGAACGAAGAAGTTAGTAAAGCCTGGCAAGTACCTTTTACATTTAACTCCAGAATAGCTGAGGTTGGAGAAGAAGTTTACACATTAGGTTACCCGCGTCAAGATGTAGTTTATGGCGAAGGCTCTTTAAGTTCGTTAAGCGGATATTCAAACGATTCAGCAATGTACCAAGTATCTATTCCTGTTAACCCCGGAAATAGCGGTGGCCCGGTTTTGGATTCACAAGGGAACATTATTGGTGTAATTCGCGGTAAAATAACAACAGCAGAAGGAACCGGATTTGCAGTTAAATCAACTGAGATCATTCGCTCTATTGCTTCGGTAGAAGGCGAATCTGTAAAATCAGAATTAATATTAAACAACACTAAATCATCACTCAAAAAATTAAAAAGGAGTGAGCAGATAAAACGAATAAATCCATACGTATTTAACGTATTGGTTTACAAGAATAACTAAAAACTAACCCTGTTGATTGTGGCGATGCTCTGAGTATTTTATTCTCTGTACTAAAATTTAAAAACCAAAAAAATTATTTATGAAAACCATTAGCAAAATTTACTTGCTTGGGCTTGTTATTGCCCTAACGCAAGGTTGTGGCTCTTCAATTGAGCAAAAAGCTGTAAGCGAAGCAGACGCTATTGCATCGCCTTCCGAAAAATCAAAAGACGAAGCACAAGAAGAAGGAATTACTTCTGGCCTTGCTGGAAATTTTAAGAGCAGCGAAAAGGAATTGGCCGACACAAACAAAATGAGTTTCGTTAACTCATCGGCTTCTCGAATTGGAAAGATCGACTCAATCAAAAAATTTATTCGCACCGCCGATATAAAATTCAAAGTGAAGAACGTAGAGAAGTCAACCTATGAAATAGAAGACATCATTAATCACTTTGACGGATTTGTGATCAACACCAATTTGAATTGCCGAATAAATTATACTGAATCGCACCGCATTAAAGAAGATTCAGTATTAGAACGCAAACATTTTGTGGTTGAAAACAGCATTACCTTTCGAGTTCCAAAATTTCAACTCGACACAACCTTAAAACAAATTGTTTCGCAAATTGATTTTTTAGATCACCGAATTATTACCGCAGAAGACGTAAGTTTTGCAGCACTGAAAAACAAAATGCATCAAAAACGTTTTGGTCGTTATCAAAAACGAATTACTCAAGCAACCGACAAGTCTAGTAAAACAAATGCGGTTGTAAACGCCGAGAATGGTTTGTATGAAAAAGAAGAAGACGCTGATGAAAGCAGTTTAAACGATGTGATGTTGAATGATAAAGTAGAATACGCAACGGTTACTATGTATATTTACCAAGATGAAAAAGTAAGAAACGACGTTGTGTTCTCGCAGCAACATTTTGATTCGTATCGCCCATCCTTTGGAGGGGAATTTATTAAGAGTCTAAAATTTGGCTGGAACTTAGTTGAGGAGATCTTTTTATTGATCATAAAACTGTGGCCAATCATTTTGATAGGGATAGGTTTGTTTTACGGGATCAAACGTTTGGTAAAAAAGCCGTAAGCGTTCTTCTTAGCCACGAGGACGCAAAGTCGCAAAGTTTTTTATACTCTTCGAGGCTTAGCGTCTTTGTGGCTATTTGTATTTATTTTTCCGCATACGCAATTGTAGCCACCGAAACTTGAATTCCCTCCACGTCTTTTAAGGCCTGCCATGCTCCTTCAATAGTTGAGCCGGTGGTGATAACATCGTCTACCAGTAAAATATGTTTGTTTTTAAAAGTTTCGTGATGGTTTAAGGCAAATACATTTTTTACATTTTCCCAACGCTCGTACTTTCGTTTTTTGGTTTGCGTTGAGGTTTCTAGTTCGCGAGTGAGTGTAGAAATATCTAACGGAATTCCACCGGTTTCGGAAATGCCTTTTGCAAAACATTCGCTTTGATTATAACCCCGCGAGGCCTGTTTCTTTTTATGCAAAGGAATAGGAACAACATAGTTAATGCCTTCAAAAAATGAGGAGGCCTTTAGATCATTATAAAACGTATTTCCCATTAAAACGCCAATGGTTTGCTGGCGCTCATATTTTAAAGCATGCAACAGGTTTTGAACTTTCCCATCCTTTTCAAATAGGAATAAACTAGTGGCCCGTTTTAAAGGAACCCGCCCACCCAAAGCCATTATGATAGGATTAGCAGTATTTAAGTGGAAATTACTTTTAGGTAAACTTAAGGTGCATTTATTGCAAATCACCCGCTCATGCTTGTACAGCAGGCCTTCGCAAGCTTCGCAGTAGCGGGGATAAATTAATGACAAGAAATCGTTAATAAGTGCCATAAGCAGTATCGAAAATAGTATAAATAGTTAGTAATTTTACAGTAAATTATTAAAATGGATCAGGAAGAATCAAAATCAAAAAAGAAACGTGGTTTTATATGGATCATTATTTTCCTTTTAATGGGATCTAATGCTGTTTTGGTTTGGCTGTATCTTCAAGAGAAAAATAAACTTGCCGAGAAGATCATAGAAATAAAGACCATCTACGTAGAAAAAGAAACCATTGAATTGGATCTTGCCACTTTAAAAAAAGATTACGAAAGTTTAGAAACGAACAACAAAACCATTCAGGCCGATATTGAATTGAAGAAAGCGCGCATTGAGGAATTAATGATAGAAGCAAAAAAGCATAAGGGCGATGCGTATTTTATTGCAAAACTTAAAAAGGAAACAGAAACCCTGCGCGCCATCATGCAACATTATGTGGTAACCATCGATTCTTTAAACACTTTAAATCAGAATCTTATTGTTGAGAAAAAAAATGTGATCAAACAACTTAACGAAGAAAAGGAAAAAGGAAAACAACTCAATCAGGAAAAAGATGAGTTAAAAGAAACCATTGCCAAAGGAAGCATATTAACGTGCTTTAATGTAGGCGCTAAGGGAGTTTACTTTAAAAAAGGCGGGAAAAAGGAAGTAGAATCAAACAAGGCGCGTAAAGCAACAAAAATAAAAGTAAGCTTTAGTTTAGGAGAAAATAAAATAAGCAAAGCCGGCGAAAAAACGGTTTATGTTCGCATTATGACCCCCGACGGAAAGGAAATGGCCAAAAGTTACGATGATAGCTACAAGTTTGTTTTTAACAAAAGCAATGGCTATTTCGCAGGAAAAGAAACAGTTAACTATGGAAATGTAGAGCTAAGCGCCGTAACATATTGTGAAGGCCAGGGCGAAATGGTTCCTGGAAATTATATCATCGAGATCAGTTGCGACGGGGCCATGATAGGCAGTACGAATCTGAAATTGGATTAATTTTCCGCTTTCAAAAATTCAATCTTTTACTTACATTTATCTTCCCGAATTTTTTATAGAACGGACTTCGCTATGCTAACTTTAGACATGAAAAACACAGCCCTTACAAACAAACACATTAGCCTTGGTGCTAAAATGGTACCGTTCGCAGGTTATAATATGCCCGTTTCGTACACCGGATTAAACGAAGAACATCTTACCGTAAGAAACGCCGTTGGTGTTTTTGATGTGAGTCATATGGGCGAATTTAAAGTAAAAGGACCAAAGGCTTTAGATCTTTTACAACGAGTTACTTCTAACGATGTTTCAAAATTAACCGATGGAAAAGTTCAGTACTCGTGTTTACCAAATGATAAAGGCGGAATTGTAGATGATCTTTTGGTGTATCGCGTGATGGAGAACGAATATTATTTAGTAGTGAATGCTTCTAATATTGAAAAAGACTGGAACTGGATATCAAAGCATAATACCGAAGGCGTTGAGATGATAGATGTTTCTGAGAAAACAAGTTTACTTGCCATTCAAGGACCTAAAGCAATTAACACACTTCAAAAACTAACCGATGTTGATCTCTCAAAAATGGAATATTATACATTTACCGTTGGTAAAATGGGAGGGATAGATCATATTGTTATTTCAAATACAGGTTATACCGGCGCAGGAGGATTTGAATTATATGTGCCAAATGATAAAGTAGAAGAGATGTGGAACAAGATATTTGAAGCCGGAAAAGAATTTGGAATAAAGCCGGTTGGATTAGGAGCTCGCGATACATTACGTTTAGAAATGGGTTTTTGTTTATACGGAAACGATATTGATGATACAACTTCGCCAATTGAAGCAGGATTAGGATGGATAACCAAATTCACAAAAGATTTTACCAATCGTGAGCAAATTGAAGGACATAAAACAAATGGCGTTGCAAAAAAATTAGTTGGATTTGAAATGATCGACAGAGGAATTCCTCGTCACGATTATCAAATTGCTGATTCAAAAGGAAACGTAATTGGTAAAGTTACTTCCGGAACACAATCGCCAAGTTTAAATAAAGCAATTGGTATGGGCTATGTAAAAACAGAATTTGCAAAACCGGACACCGAAATATTCGTACTGATAAGAGATAAAGCTATTAAAGCAAAAGTTTCTAAACTACCCTTTTTACCTAAACCATAAATTATGCCAGAGGTAGAAGTTTGTTTTTCGCCTAATGTGTATCCTTTGTTTCATAAGGATGATGCAATTGTTGTGGTGATAGATGTACTTCGCGCAACTTCTGCAATTACCACCGCATTTTATAATGGCGTTGCGCAAATGATTCCCGTTGCAACCGTTGAAGAAGCCCTTGAGTATAAAAAAAAGGGATTTATTGTTGCGGCCGAACGGAATGGAGAAATTGTTCCGGGGTTCGATCTGGGAAACAGTCCTTTTGGTTACATGAATACTAAAGTAAAAGGAAAAACAATTGCTATTACCACCACTAACGGAACGCAAGCCATAAAAGCCGCAGAGAAAGCAAAGCGAATTCTTATAGGAAGTTTTTTGAACTTAGATGTGATGATCGATTATTTGAGCGCTGAGAAAAAAGACGTTTTACTTTTATGTGCAGGCTGGAAAAATAAATTTAACCTAGAAGATACTTTATACGCCGGGGCCATTGCCGATACGCTTATCTCTAAATTTGAATTTACAACAAGCTGCGATTCTGCCATTGCAGCCGGACAATTATATCATTTGGCCAAACACGATCTTTACGAATTCTTATCGCATTCTTCTCATCGTAATCGTTTGTCGAAATTAAATTTAGATCGCGACATTAAATATTGTTTAACGCCCAATCAGTGTCCTGTAATTCCTGTTATGGAAAACGGCGCACTTACAAAACTACAATTGGTGTGAAAAAGCTTTTCCTTCTTCTTCTTGTATTGGGAACCCTTCCTTTATTTTCAATTAAAGACTCAACAAAATATAAATTTTCGTTTTATGGTATGTGGGGATATAATCGCGAGTTGTATACCACAAGCACTATTCGATTTCAAAACAATGGAAGCGGAATTAATGAGAATGGCACGTATGATTTTAAGGTAATGAATGTAAAGGCTCAGGATCGACCGGATTTTGATCAAATACGCGATGTTATGAATCCAACCATTCCGCAATACAATATACGCCTAGGGATGTGGTTCAATAATAAAAACGATGAGGGAATAGAAATAAATTACGACCATGCAAAGTACGTTGTTACCGATTACCAAACTGTAAGATTTAGAGGAACCATAAACGGACAGGCTGTAGATAAAGATTCAATTCTTGACCCAAATTATTTTCACTATGAGCACACCGACGGCGCAAACTTTTGGATGGTAGATTATATGAAGCGCATAAACGTTTATACATCTAAGAGTAAGAATTTTAAATTAGGCTATATATTAAAGCCTGGTTTTGGAATTTTAATTCCTCGCACCGATGTTACTATTTTTGGAAAGGAACTAAATAACAACTGGAAGGTGTCAGGAATTTGTGCAGGTTTGGAAACGGCACTGCATTGTGAGTTGTATAAGCATTTTGTTTTAGAGTTTGCCGGAAAAGCAGGCTGGGCTAACTTTATGAATGCTTTTGTTTTAGGAAGAGGATTAGGAAAAGCCAGCCAAAAATTTGGATTTTTTGAGGGAATATTTTGTTTCGGATATCAGTTCAGCATGCTAAAGAGCTAAATGCTTTGCGCTAATTTCTTTCCCAAAAAACTTGCCCGCTTGCGAGCTAAAATTTTCGGGAATTTCGGTTGTGTAAAACGCTAGCTCACCATTTTTAGTACACTTACTTTCCATTTCGGGATGACGCTTTAAATATTCTATTAAGCCCTTTGCAACAATATCTCCTTGCGAAACTAATTGAATGTGTTGAGGTATATATTGACGTAATTTATTTTCAAGTAAAGGATAGTGTGTGCAACCTAAAATGATCGTATCTATTTTATCTGATTGTTTTAAAAGCGCCTTTACATTTTTTTCAATAAAATAATTTGATCCTTCATTATTAAATTCATTATTTTCTATTAAAGGAACCCACATTGGGCAGGCTTCTTGAAATACGTTTACGTCAGGATGAAATTTATGAATTTCAATTGGGTATGAATTCGACACCACGGTTCCGGTTGTTCCAAATACGCCAATATGTTTTGTTTTGGTAAGTGTTCCGGCCAGTTCAGTGGTTGGACGAATAACACCAAGCACTCTTCTGTATGGATCAATGTGCGGAAGATCTTTTTGTTGAATGTTTCGTAATGCTTTTGCCGAAGCGGTGTTACACGCAAGAAGGACTAAGTGACAACCTTTATTAAATAAATGATTTACGCACTCAAGGGTGTATTGATATACTGTTTCAAAACTTCTTGTTCCGTATGGCGCGCGGGCATTATCTCCTAAATACAAATAATCGTATTGTGGCAATTGTTTACTTATCTCTTTTAAAATAGTGAGTCCGCCATATCCGCTATCAAATATGCCAATTGGCCCAGGGCCTTTATTTAATTCTTTTTTTAAAACCATAGATCAAGACATGCAATAAATTCCATGCGCCTGTTAGTTAAAAAACTCCCCTGTTTAAATATAAGTTCATCGGTTTGTAAAACGCGACCTTCTGCGCTTAAAGCAACATTTTTAAAAGGCTTATATTCCATTCCGGCAGTTGTTCCAAAAACGTTCTTGCCGGTTTTTAATGTTCCTGTTAATATATTGTCGGGATCAGAAAAATATTCCTGCCTTGCATATGCGCCAAGTTTTTTATGAAACTGATATTTCCCAACAATTAACCCGCTCATTACTGTGGCACTTGCCATAACATCATTTGTTTTAGAATGTTCTTGCCAACCATAATTAAATTCAGCACCAAGGTAAACTTTATGCGTTTTATAGGAGACATAAATATTGTTATAATAGCGTTGTTTTTTTATCAAAGCCCCGGTTGGTGTTTCGTCGCCACTAATAAAATTATAAGTGAAAGACACATTTTCGTTAGGATCAATGATCATTGAAAATCCAACCAAAGTGTTTTTATTGGTTTCTACATACGAATTAAAACTATTGAAAGAGTTTAATTGAAGGGCAATTTTATCGCTCACAACGTAGGTTAATTTAGCTCCGGCCAAATAGTAAGGCTCAAAATTATTTGCCAGGCTCATGCTTGATGTAATGTTCTCGCGCGGCTGAGTGCTTTCAATGCCAATGTGCGATCTAAAAAAACCGGCGTCTACCCAAAAATTTTTGTAAAGTCTAAAGCCTGCATTTGCTTCTTGTATCATATTAAATTCTGCCGGCCAAACCGCTTTAGCAATATCGCCAAAATGTACTCCCAAACCACTACGTATATTTTTACCATGATAGTGCATAGAAATAAGCGCCATGTTTAATCCAAATTCTTTTGACCGCGGAGCCATGGTTGCAAATTTTACAAAGCCATTATTATCAACCGCCTCATCATCATAAGAAGCATAGTAAGCGCTCACATAACCAGAAATAATCAATGTAGCATTTGAGCCCGTGTCAGATCTATCGATCATGCGCTTTCCTTTAAATACCATATTGCTGTCGGCATTGGTTAAAACACTTATTTTTTTTTCTTTAAGAGTACTATCGGTTTGAGAAAAGCTGAAGTTGAACAGTAAAGTAAAACAGAGAATATGTTTGAGGCGCTTCAACATTTACATGCAAATATACATTAATTAGCAATTCATTATCTTTGTGTTATGTTCAGCAAAGAGTTAGACCCCGAAGATTTTTACCTTAGCCCCGAGGGGTATATAATTTTCACCGAAAAATACCACTTAAAGCGTGGCCATTGCTGTAAAAGTGGGTGCAAGCACTGCCCTTACGGATATAACAAAAAGACAGGCAATTTTGATAAGCCCAAAGAAAACGACAATTAAATGCTTACAGGGGCATAATTTTAGGTGTTTAAATGCAATTTTGCTCAACATTTCCTGTAAATTTGCTTTCATTATTTCTAGTATGAGCACTCCACAAAATTTTACAAAAGAACAATTTCAAAAACGTATTCTAGAAGGAATTTCCGATACCCTGCCGGTATCTAAACCTTACGAAACAAATATCAATCATGCGCCAAAACGTAAGGCTATTTTAAATGCCGAAGAAAAAAAACTGGCCATAAAAAATGCGCTTCGTTATTTTGATCCAAAACATCATCCGGTTTTAGCAAAGGAGTTTCTCGAAGAATTAAATACATACGGTAGAATTTATATGTATCGTTTTCGTCCCGATTATAAAATTTACGCACGCCCAATAAACGATTATCCTCATCAAAGTACACAAGCAGCAGCCATTATGCACATGCTGAGTAATAATTTAGATCACGCAGTAGCACAACATCCGCACGAATTAATTACCTATGGAGGAAATGGCGCGGTGTTTCAAAATTGGGCGCAATATTTACTCACCATGCAGTATTTGGCAATAATGACCAATGAGCAAACTTTGGTTTTATATAGCGGCCATCCTATGGGATTATTTCCTTCGCACAAAGATGCACCACGCGTTGTTGTAACAAACGGAATGATGATCCCGAATTACAGCAAGCCTGATGATTGGGAAAAATTTAATGCATTGGGCGTAACGCAATACGGACAAATGACCGCAGGAAGTTTTATGTATATTGGTCCACAAGGAATTGTACACGGAACAACTATTACCGTAATGAATGCAGCGCGTAAGAAATTTCCAACAGAACAGGAACGCAAAGGAAAACTATTTGTTACCTGTGGACTTGGAGGAATGAGTGGCGCGCAACCAAAAGCAGCAAAAATTGCAGGATTGGTTTCTATTACTGCCGAGATAAATGCTAAAGCCGTAAAAACTCGTCATACACAAGGTTGGGTTGATGAAGTTCATAATGATTTGGATAAATTAATTGTAGCTGTAAAAAATTCGCAAGATAAAAAAGAAGCAAGATCATTTGCTTACGAAGGAAACGTGGTTGATCTGTGGGAAAAATTACAAAAAGAAAACGTTAAAGTAGATATTGGAAGTGATCAAACATCGTTACATAATCCATGGGCAGGAGGATATTATCCTGCAGGCTTAACATTGGAACAAAGTAATAAAATGATGGCTGATGACCCAAAGAAATTTAAGGAAGAAGTTCAGAAAACATTGGTACGTCATATTAATGCAGTAAATGCGCATCATAAAAACGGCATGTACTTTTTTGATTATGGCAATGCGTTTTTATTAGAGGTTTCTCGCGCAGGTGGAGATGTTTTTAAAAACGGGAAAGAGGGAGATTTTAAATATAATTCCTACGTGCAAGATATTTTAGGCCCTATGTGTTTTGATTACGGCTTTGGCCCGTTCCGTTGGGTTTGTACATCTGCAAAGCCTGAAGATCTTGATGTAACAGATAGATTAGCAGAGCAAGTGTTGACAGAGATGCATAAAGCCGCACCCGAAGAAATAAAGCAACAATTGCAAGATAATATCCTTTGGATAAAAGATGCGCAACAAAATAATTTAGTGGTTGGTTCGCAAGCGCGCATTTTATATGCCGATAGTGAAGCGCGTATTAAAATTGCATCTGCAATTAATAAAGCAATTGCTGACGGAGAAATTTCTGCGCCTGTAGTTTTAGGAAGAGATCATCATGATGTAAGCGGAACGGACTCTCCGTATCGTGAAACATCAAATATTTACGACGGAAGTAAATTTACTGCCGACATGGCCGTACAAAATTTTGTTGGCGATGCATTTCGTGGCGCTACTTGGGTAAGTTTGCATAATGGTGGTGGTGTTGGATGGGGCGAGGTAATAAACGGCGGCTTTGGCTTGGTATTAGATGGCAGCGATGATGCAGAAAGAAAATTAAAACAAATGTTATTCTGGGATGTAAATAACGGAATTGCTCGCCGAAGTTGGGCTCGTAATAAAGAAGCGCAATTTGCAATTAAACGCGAAATGGAACGTACGCCAAATTTAAAAATTACTTGGGCTAATGAAGTGGATGAAAATTTATTAAATGCAATTGCACTATGAAATTGAAACAAATCGTTCTTTTGGCCTTTCTTTTTTTGATGGCGCAACTTAATGCCCAAAAAACGAAAGCTGATACGCTAAGCCTAAGGCTAAAAGATCCAACCATTAATGATACCGTTAAGTTAAAGGACGTAGTGGCTTATACATTTATGTGGCCGCAACCGCCATTTGATGATGCGATACGAATAATTGATGAAGCGTATGCTTATGGAGAGAAGAAAAAGCTAACCGACCTTTGCAAACAATTACTCGGCAGAAAGATCGATTATTTTACCAGGAATAATAGAGGCATGGAAGCTTTTGCCATTTGCCAGGAAATGCTGAAACTAGGCGAACGCGAGTCTAATGACAAGATCATTTCCGAATCCTATTATTTACGAGGAAATATTTTTTCAAGTTTTAATATGCTTGGAAAGGCTGCAGAAGAGCAAGCAATAGCCAACCGGTATTATATAAAAGCGAAGGATTATTCGGGATTGAGTACAGGACAATATTTATTAGGGTATTATTCATTTAATAATAAGGATTATGAAACAGCTTTAAAAAACTTCATCCCAGCTTATAATTATGTGGTAAAAAACAGAAAAGATGATAATGGTAACTTAGGTGAATATTCAGGATGGATTGGCAACACCTATAGTGCTTTAAAAAAGTTTGATAGCGCAATACATTATCGCTACATCAGCATTAATTATTTTAATAAATCGGGGTACTTGCAAGATCTTGGAGACCCCTATCGCTATTTGGGTAATGTTTACCGTAACATGAAACTATACGATAGCGCGATGATCCATTACAAACGTTCTTATGAGATTTTTAAGAAGTTTAATGGATTCGAAAGAAAATGGTTACTACAATATTTTATTGCCGAAACACACGCTGCTTTAAAAGACTACAAAAGCTCAGCTAAAGAATTAGATAATTTATTGGACACAGTAACGGGCACAAAAGACCTATTAAGTTTGTACTTGGGAAATGGTTTGGGAGGAAAAGTGTATGATAAGAATAAGGAATACCAGAAAGCGATTGCTTGTTTTAGAAAGTATATTGTGTATAAAGATAGCTCTGAAAAAACAGGAGAACAAGGCGCTGTTACCGAGTTGGATGCTAAATTAAAGTTTGAGAAAGAGGAGAGTAACTTGAAATTTGAGCAGGCCAAAAAGGACGCGCTTGCAAAAAAGGAAACTGAAAAGCAAACGCTCATAAGAAATTTTTTTATCGGTGGTTTTATTGTGATGGCTGGTTTTTTAATAGTGATCTTTAGAAACTATCGCGAAAAGAAAAAGGCAAACAAGTTATTAGAAACACAAAAAAGCGAAATTGAAATTCAAAAGAAGGAAATACAAGATAGTATTAATTATGCCCAAAACATTCAACACGCTGTGTTACCCGAAACATCAGAAATTGAAAAACATTTTGATGATGTGTTCATATTGTATAAACCTAAAGATATAGTAAGCGGCGATTTCTTTTGGTTTAATGAAACAAAAAACACAGTTTTATTAGCGGCAGCAGATTGCACGGGGCATGGTGTTCCTGGCGCCATTATGAGTATGATAGGCAGTTATGAGTTAAACAACAGTGTTTTAGAAAGAGGAATTATTCAACCTTCAAAAATATTATCCTACATCAATATTTCGTTAAAAAAACGATTAAGGCAAAACGACGCTTTAACAAAGAACCACGACGGGATGGATATTATATTGTGTTCTTTTGACAAGCAAAATATGCAATTGCAATATGCCGGGGCTAATCGTCCGCTGTACATTATCAGAAACAACGAGCCTATTGAAATAGCGCCTTCAAAATCTGCTATTGGCGGTTACACAGCTGATGCGTTTGAGTTCAATAATAATATTGTTCAATTGCAAAAAGGCGATTGTGTTTATATGTATACAGATGGATTTGCCGATCAGTTTGGTGGCGACAAAAACAAAAAACTAACCACCAAGATCTTTAAAAACTTTTTGTTGACTATTGCCGCTAAAACAATGATAGAACAACGTAAATTATTGGATGAATACTTTTACAAATGGAAGGGTAATTTTGATCAATTGGACGATGTGTTAGTAATTGGAGTAAGGGTTTAAAATCTGAAGTAGGCACAAATTTATAATAAGCGCACTTGGTTTGATACACAAAAAACAGTAAATTTGATAGAACCCAAAAAACTAAACGCATGAAACTAAAAACATTATTTACAGCAGCATTTTTGTTGGTTACAACTATTGCAAGCGCATTTACCATTAATTACTACAATAAAGATTCAAAGAAGTACACCATGGAAGTTAAATCTAACGGATCAACTCAAAAAGTAGAATTTTCGGCTTCAACCAGCGGGGCTACATCTATTCAAACAAGCGCATCAGAAGTTGAAATTAAAACCGAGTGTGGTTGGGTAAAAGTAAAAAATGGCGCAAAAATTTCTATAAAGGACGGCTGCATTAAAATTGAATAATAGCAAAACACTATAAAAAAAGGCCTGTAATTTTTACAGGGCTTTTTTTGTTTAAGTTCTGTACCAATCAATTTCGTGATGGTCTTTTTTTACTTTTAACCAACCAAACTGGCCCCTTTATAAACTCTCGGCCCCTTACTTTTAATTTTTAAAATTCTATTCGCTGAATCTTTTCCTGAATCTCTTAATAATAAATACTTCGCATTCACAACTTCATTCTCAAGTGCAAGTGATCTCTTATCGTCATCCATTCTAAAATTATATTTCCCTTCTCTTTTGTACCACTTCCTGTCTGATCTTTGTTCGCCAGGAACCAAGCCCCATTCAAATTATAGATTCTGGCTCATAAAACACTCTTTCATTTACGTTAGTGATACCCATCATTTGCAATAATCAGTTGAATCTATATTTTTGGAAATCACCAATTTCACAATTTGGTATGTTGAATTTTATCTAGAGCTAAAAAAGAGTCAATTTAAAACAGTAATAAATTCGCCAACAACATTCATCTCTTTACCATTTTCTTCGTTGATAATAATATCTTTAAAACTTTCATCATAAGAATTAGGTTTTAAAACAATGACAGAATGTTTCCAACCTTCTTCGGTAACTATTTTTTGACTTGAATACGTTTTGACTGTAAAAGCTGAATTAAAATCAGGATCATGAATATCTCTATTTTCAATTAGCAGTATTTTACCATCTCTAGAACCCCCTGAGTATTTCTTGAAGAGACAAATTGAACCATTTGCAATTCTTTTATTCATTGATTCTCCGATTACTTTGCAAGCAAAATAATCGGCATCTAAAGAATACTTTTGCTCAACTTCAATTTCTGTAAAGTCTTTTTCAGATTGCAGTTTACTAAAACTACCTGCCGCAGCATAAAAGTCAAATAGAGGTATAGTATGTTTTGATTTTATGTCTATAATTCTTGTTGAATTCGACTCTTCTGTTTTTGCATTTACAGGTAATACTTTTTGACTAGTCGCGGTGATATAATTATATAAATTTTCAATGACAGGTTGTTCCAATTTGAATTTGAAATGCACAACTGGCTTTTTTGAAACTTGCATTGTACTTTGCTGTATAGAGTCTGGAATTATTGATACATCTCCTAAATAATAGAAATCAGTTCCTTCGCCATCTTCTTTCTTTACAAATAGTAAAATACGTGCAGAGCTAATTAAATTCTGGATTTCTTTACTTTCTAATTTTCTATTTGATCTTGACTCCCATGCGAAAACGGAAGGATTGATAAAATGGTCATTATAATTGATAGAGTCATCAATATCATCAGATTTATGATAAGTCACGAAACAAGGTGTAACACTGTTGTGTGTTCGGTAGCCATAAACTGTACTGCTAATATCTTTTTCCCAGTTTAATAACCTGCAGACATCTTTGCGACTGTACTTATTATAAAGCACTAAACCATTTTTATAATAGGAGTGATTAAAAGATTTCTCAAAAGTTTTAATGGAAAAATTAATCGAATCTGTTAAAAAGACCTTAAAAGTAGAATTCTTGAGCAACTCTAAAAACTCAGGATATAATTTGAGTGTGTTGTTTTCTTGAAAAATGATGCTCTCGTTTTTACGAATAAAATTGAAGTTAATTGTTAAAATGCAAGACTCAATAGTATCAGTAGCGAATTGATAGTGATATTTTTGAAATATTAAATTTTGTAATGTTAAAATATTTAGCTCCTTGTTTTCGATTAAACCTTTAAGAATAAAGCTTTCCTCAATTCTTTTTGAATTATTAACTTCTAAAGAGAAAAGTTCTAAAAGTGTAGCGCTTCTTTTATCTAATGATTCATTAAACCCAGCATCTGCTTTTTTTACAAAATTGTAGTATGATTTTGAATATTCGGCAAATAGAAATGGATCTCTAGACTCACTCTTTATAAAATCCATCATCATTGGTATGCGACCTAATCTGTATTTAAGAAGTTGATAATCCTTTTTTAAATCTGACAGAACATGCATGTTGGCCGAGTCTATCGATTTGAAAATATTCTCTTTCGAGATTTCATCAAAATTTATTGTTGATGAGCCTGGTAGCATTCTACTGCCCTCTGAAATTAATTTTCTTAAGGTGTCCTTATTGTATGAAGTGTCTCCGTAAAGCGCTATTGGTATTAAATAATTGTTTTTGTGATTTCCAATAAAATCGACAATCGTAAGAAAGTCTTTACCCTCTGTTTTTCTTAAACCTCTGCCTAATTGTTGAACAAAGATTATCGCGGATTCAGTTGGCCGTATCATTAAAATCTGATTGACTTTGGGTATGTCTACCCCTTCATTAAAAATATCAACAGTAAATATATAATCTAATTTTTGACTGAGATCATTTGATTCTAATTTTTGAATTGCATTTGAACGATGCTCATCAGAATCATTCCCGGATAATGAAATAGTTTTAAAACCACGCTCGTTAAACTTTAATGATAACATTTCAGCTTCTTCATTTCTTGAACAAAACGCTAGACCCCTTGTAATTCCGTTATCAGTTCCATAGAACTTCGCCTTTTCAATTATTTTATCTACTCTTTCATTAGTTGCTAATAAATTAAAATCTTTTGTGGTTTCAATTGTTTCATTATTTACTTTTAAATCAGTTATCCCGTAGTAATGAAATTGACTTAACATATCCTCCTCCATTGCCCTGTTTAATCTGATTTCGTAAGCAATATTGTGATCGAAAAGACTGAAAATGTCATTGCCGTCTGTTCGTTCCGGAGTGGCAGTCATTCCCAATAAAAATTTAGGATTAAAATGCTTAATTAATTTAAGGTATGACTCTGCACCAGAACGATGAGATTCATCAATGATTATGTAATCGAAAAACTCCTTATCAAAATTTGATAAATGACTTTCTCTAGATATGGTCTGAACCGTAGAAAAAATGAAATCAGCATCCAATTCTTTTAAATTTCCAGAATAAAGCCCTAATTTTTTTTGCCCTCTAAAAATTTGTTCAAATGATTCTAACGCTTTTTTAGCGATATTAAATCTATGAACTACGAATAATAATTTTTTTGGATTGAACGATTCCACATCAAACGCTGACAAGTATGTTTTACCTGTTCCCGTTGCAGAAATAATTAATGCTTTGTTCTTCTTTTCGAGTCGCAATTGGGCTAGATTACTCAATGCCTCTTCTTGCATAGAGTTAGGATTTATTTTCTCATCAACAAAAGTTAAACCATTTGATGATTGTTGGACTAACCTTTGTTTATCATAAATGGTTTGATAATTTAAAATAAATGAGTTTGTTACATCTGTTGCGTTTCTAAAATCATTATGAAATTCATCTAATAATTTGTCAACAATTTCACTTGATCTTAATCCAGTAATTTTTAAATTCCATTCTTTGTTTTCCGTTAGTGCACTTGCGGTTAAATTGCTGCTTCCAACAATTAAGTTGTAATGCTCATTTGACTTAAAAATGTATCCTTTTGAATGTGCATTGCCTTTCGTTAATATTTTAAGTTCAATATTTCTAAATTTGAGTAATTTTTTCAGCGCTTCTGGTTGCGTAAAATTTAGGTATTGAGAAACCAAAATTTTTCCTTTGACACCTTTCTTTTCTAATGAAATTAAGCTATTAATTAAAACTGCGACTCCGCTTGTAGTTAAAAATGCAACAGAAATATAGAACTCTTCACAATTTCCTAATTCATGCAGGATTGTAGATAAAACTTTCTCTTTGGGAATCCTTTTGTTAACCAAAAGTTGTGGACGATATTTTAGGTCAGAAATTATAGACTTGTCTATAAATCCTGTTTGTAAACTTTGTAGTAATGAATTTTTTGTTTGATCCATTTATTTTGACATCAATTTGTTTACTATTGGAACATCGGCAGCAGCCCAATCTAGTCCTTCTAAATTATTTTTATCTAACCATCTAAAATCAATATGTTCAGTTAAGGTCAACTTTAAATCTTTACAAGTACATAAAAAACTATGCATTGTTAAAATAAAGTCGGGATATTGATGAGTAACGGTCAAGAATTCTTCACCAACTTCTATATCTATTTTCAGCTCTTCACTAATTTCTCTTTTAATAGTCTCTTCTTTCGTTTCGCCAACTTCCATTTTTCCGCCAGGAAATTCATATTTTTTTGAAATGTATTCAAACTTGTTTTCGTTGCGTTGTACGCATAATATTTTATTTTCAAAAATTATTACTGCCGCGACTACTTCTATGTGTTTCATGCTTTCAGAATTTATTTTAAAAATAGGTCATAATTTTACTTTCTTTAAATGTCTCATTACTTCTCGTTCTGCTTGATCAAAATCAGGCAAGTTTTGTATTTGCTCATTCATAGAGCTTTCCCAGCGCCCTTTGTATTGTGGTAATCGTTCTGCCAGTTTTTTTTGAAAGTCAGCAGGGTTTAATTTTTTAGTTGAACATTTGTTAGCGAATTCCTTTAAATATAAATTCACTTCCATGCCATGTTGTTCCAACAAATACCAGATGTCGTAAAAATCACGAGCCTGCATGCGTTGCATAACTGTACGCATTTTTTCAACCAATACTTCCTCTAAAGTATAACATAATAGCTTATGTTTTTCTAAATCAGAATAGTTACATAAAACGGATAGTAAAATGGTTTTCATGTGTTTTTTTGTTTGATAAAACGCAATCAAATTTTAAGCATTCTGATTAACGCTTGGCCTTGCCCGAACTCGCTAAATATAAATATACCCAATTTTTATAATAAACATCATGGGCTGATTTATATTATCGGTTATTTACCTCGCTGACTTAAAATAATCGCTAATGATCTTTCCAAGAACTTCTTCTGTTACTTCTTTATACTCCGTAAAGGAAGGGTTGATGTCGGCATCTTTTATGGGCAATTCTGTAATACTTTCAACAAAGTAGGTAGTTTCTCCATCCTCATCATAGGCATCGCGCTTCATGATTAGTTTTGTTTCAAATTCTTTATGAGGAAAAAACAGTTGGTAGGGTAATTCGGTGCCGCAATCGGTTATGTTTTTTGAGATGAGATATTTTGTTGTGAAAAAAACAACACTCCGAGAGTTTGCCATATAAACTCTTCCAAAGGAACAAGAGAGATTTTTAATGGTTTCGATACTGTCTTTTGCTATTAACGCTTTTTCAAAAACACTTGCTTTTTTAAGATCGCTTTTTACGCAATACTTTGCGCCATCTACTGTACAAAATTTTAAGGAGGTTCTTTTTTTGCAATTAATAATATGGCTTATCTCTGCAAAGGGTAAAATAACATCAATACGAATAACATCTCCTTTAATATAAGCGATCAATTCTTGCGGATATTTAACAAGGCCATATTCCGAGTGATAGTCGATGCTATATTTAATGGTTCCTTCAAAAGGTTTAAGTTTTATTTTAAATGAAAAACCAAATACAAAAACAACAAGTAATAATCCTATTTTCTTCATGTTATTAAAGATAATGATTTTACTCCAAATAAAACACGAAAAAGATTGAGACGCCTAGTGCTGAACAATTAATTTTTGAACCATTACATTATCCTCTTCCGTAAGTTTAATAAAATAAGTTCCGCTCTCAAGTTCGCCTATCCATAAACTTTCGTTAATTCCACCTTTGTATGTTTTTTCAAAAACGATAGCGCCAAGTATATTTGTTATTTGCAAAGCAACATTGGTTTTTCCGGCATAAGTGATGGTTATTTTTTCTGAAGCAGGATTAGGATTTATCCCAAAATTATTTTTACGCGAATAATTATCTAAGCCAACAGTGCTCGTAGGTAAATTAACTCCAACCGTGTTTGTGTAGGCCGCACTCGGATCTAGTATAAAAACACCATTTTGCATATCGTTGGCAATAATTAATCCGCTTGGTAAATAAGGGTACGCACCCCAATTGCCGCGGTATGGCCCGCCAAAATAATTTCCAGAAGGCGCTCCGCCAATGGGGTATGTATCAAAATATCCGGCAACAAATGGCGCAGCAGGATTTGAGATATTGTAAACGATCAATCCATCTTGATAACACGAAATAACCGCCAAATCATTTCCAATCAAATATGGATTATGAGGAATTGATTGCGGATAGGGAATAGTAGTACTCGTAGGAATGATATTAGAAAAATTTTGTACATCAACAATTTGTATGGGCTTACCGGCAGGAACTTCATCGCAAAACAAAAGGTATTTACCATTTTGAGTTAAATAGCTGCTGTGATTATACGTACTACCTGATGAATAATTTATATAAGAACCTAATTGCGTAAATGTATTACTGGCGGTTAGTTTAAACAAATACAATCCCTGATAACCGCAACTAGCAAATATGGTATCATTTCGTGTATACATATCGTGCACATAGTTTATAAAAGGATAATCGTCTTGCAGCCTTCTAATTAATACCGGTGCTGTAGGTGTAGCTAAACTATAAACAGCCATGCTTGAATTGGAATTGGTATGTGTAGGAGCCCCGCAATATAATTTATCATTATCGATCCAAATAGTGTGCGATAGATAGAAGAGGTCAAGTCCTTCGTAAACAACATGCGCACTGTCGGGCAAGTATTGCATGTCGATTATTTGAAATGAATTTGGAAACGTTGCATCACTAACAACATAACAATAATTTTGGTATGTTTTTATTTCTCGCCATGTTGAAACACTTTGCCCGGCCACGTAGTCGCAAAGGCTGGGTGTTGCAGCGCTTGTAATATCAATAAAATAAGTTCCGTTTGTTCCACCCGAAATAGCGTACTCTTTATTTTTGGAAGATTGATACCAGCCCCAGCATCCGGAATATTTTTGTCCGATATTAGGAAGAGAAACCGTACTTGTGTTTGGACTAATATGCCCCACCAAACTAATATTTTGGCTTGGATAAACCTGTGCGGCTGCCCGGAAACATACAATAGATAATGCTAAGTAAAATAATTTTTTCATAGGTGTGATCTTATTTTTTGAATTTAATGCATAACAAATGTAAACTAAGATAACAAAAAAACGACTACCAGATGTAAAATGGGTTTGGCCAGTTGTGAAATAAGAGTGTAAGAGGGAGAAACCACAGGGCGCGCTTCGCGCTTCACAAAGTTTTTGCACAGAGGATACAGAGTTCGGTGGTACTCAAATAATTCTTGGCGCTTTGTGCTTTCCAAAGACAGCTGCCTTTTTACCTGCCCCGTGAGCGATTGCAGTGGAAATCCTTTTTGCTTCGTAGGGGGCAGCCAAAATAATAAAAATTTTTAGACGAGAAGATTTTTATTTAATAAACCACCCTAAGACTCAGCTCAGGGTGACAGCGGTTTTAGAGTTACGTTAACTCAAAACATTAAACACTATCCACGCACTCACATAAGCCAACATCGTTAAATAAACAAACTGTATAGTTGGCCATTTCCAGCTTTTGGTTTCGCGTTTTACAACGGCAATGGTGCTTATGCATTGCATTGCAAAAACGTAAAATACAACTAAGCTAAAGCAAACCGCCATCGTGTATTTTAAATTTCCATTCTCGTCTTTTTCCGACATTAATTTTTCTTGAATGCCTTTTTCATTTCCATTGGCACCGTAAATGGCACTCATGGTTCCCACAAAAACTTCACGTGCGGCAAAAGAGGTAAGAATAGCAATGCCAATTTTCCAATCGTAGCCAAGGGGACGAATTGCAGGCTCTATGGCTTTGCCTAAAACGCCAATATAAGAAGCCTCTAGTTTTTTGGAGGCAATAAAATCGGCGTGATAATTTGGATCGGCCTCACCAACGTGTGGGTATTCGGCATTCGCATATTTTTTATCAATGTCTTCAAGGGCAGTTCCCGGCCCGTAATTACTCAAAAACCATAAAATGATAGAAATAGAAAGAATAACTTTTCCGGCATCGAATACAAATACTTTTATTTTATTAATTACGCCCAACGCAACATTTTTTAAAAGCGGAACGCGATACACTGGCATTTCCATCATAAAAAAAGAAGCTTCTTTTGTTTTCAATAGTTTTTGCATCACAAAAGCGGTGATTAGTGTAAAGGCAAAACCTAAAATGTATAGGCCAAATAAAACAATACCTTTTAAATTTAAAAATCCCAAAACAATTGTAGAAGGAAACATCATCGAGATCAAAAGTGTATAAACAGGCAAGCGTGCCGAACAACTTACTAATGGTAAAACAAAAATAGTGATCAAGCGTTCCTTAAAATTACTGATAGAGCGTGTTGACAGGATAGAAGGAACTGCACAGGCCGTTGCGCTAATTAGAGGAATTACCGATCGTCCGTTCAGGCCAAATTTGCGCATTATTTTATCCATTATAAAACTGGCGCGCGCCATATAACCCGAATCTTCTAGTAAGGCAATAAACAAAAACAAAAATGTAATTTGCGGCACAAACATTACTACCCCGCTTATTCCCGAAACAACGCCATCGCTTATTAAGTCGTTAAGAATTCCGGCCGGCAAATTACTTTTGATGAACGATGATAAAGCAATGAATCCATCTTCTATCCAACCCATGGGGTATTCGGCCACATAAAAAATAAACTGAAAAATAATAAATATCAAAGCCATAAAAACAATGTATCCAAAAACCGGATGTGTTACAAGCTTATCAATTTTTGTGCTGCGCTCTTTTAATTTTAATTGCTCGGGCGATTTTACGCAAAGTCCGTAAATGTATTTAATGTTCTTGTGTCGATAGATCTTATCGTCTTCTTCCCATTTATTTAATTCTGCTGTGTGAGATTTTTCAAATTGAGAATTTACTTTTTGAGCATAATCAGTGGTTACAGTAATATCAAAGAATTTAGTTCTCGACACATCTGCACTCACTATCGCCTCTTTTATTTTTCCTGTTCCTTCTTTCGCGCGAGAATCTACGGCAACCACATTAGCTCCAAGAAGATCTTTTAATTTGTCAATATCAATATTAATATTTTGATAAATGGCCTCATCAATCATATTTAGCACCACCACCGTCCTCATTCCAAGATCAAGTGCTTGTGTTGCTAATAATAAGTTGCGCTGTAAATTTGTTGAATCTAAAACTACAACCACCACGTCGGGCTTTTCTTTTTGAGATAAAAGGTCTTTTACTGCAACTTCTTCGTCGGTTGATTTGGCAAATAAACTATAGGTTCCCGGAAGATCAATTAGATTAACAGAAATATTTTTGTACTTAAAACCTCCTTGAAGTTTATCTACCGTAACACCACTATAATTTCCGGTTTTTTGATTGAGCCCTGTTAGCGCATTAAATAGAGTAGATTTTCCGGCATTCGGATTCCCTAATAAAACTACTTTGAGATCTGTTTTTGGTGAGTTCAAAATTAATTCAACCTTTCCACCACAATATTTTTGGCTTCGTTAAGGCGCAGGCTAAGTTCGTAACCCGAAACGTAAATAGCAAACGGACAACCAAGCGGAGCAATTTTTGTGATATACAATTCCTCGCCCGGAAAACATCCCATTTCGATGAGTTTTGTTTTCATGGAATTATCGGCAATACTTTTAATAATTGCTCTTTCGCCCGGCTTTAAATTTGATAATAAAGTGTTCATAATGTTGTAAACAAAGGTCGCCAAACCAATGAGCTTATTAAATACCCGAATAAGGGTATAATGCGGTTCTTTTATAAACCTTGGCTAGCCGGCAGGCCGGCATAAGTTGTTGATTTAACGTTTTTTATGGCAATAGAGTGGATGTAAAATCGTTGTTAAATTGACTATATTTGTATAATGAAAATTGTAGACGGCCCGGGTTTTGTTCCCGGCGACCTTTTAGCTAAAATCAACTCTCCGGCAGATCTCAAAAAACTGCACAAGGAACAGCTTAATCAATTAAGCGATGAGCTCCGTCAATTTATAATCGATTTGGTTTCAGTTAAGGGCGGACACTTTGGCGCTTCACTTGGAGTTGTTGAACTTACCGTTGCATTGCATTATGTTTTTAATACACCTTACGATCAATTAGTTTGGGATGTGGGTCATCAAGCATACGGGCATAAAATTTTAACCGGCCGACGAGATGTGTTTTATACCAACCGAAAATACAAAGGCATAAGTGGTTTTCCCAAGCGCAGCGAAAGCGAATACGATACATTTGGTGTAGGACATTCGTCAACAAGTATTGGTGCAGCGTTAGGAATGGCTGTTGCAAGTAAATATTTAAACATAAAAGATAAACAACACATTGCTGTAATTGGCGACGGATCGATGACAGCAGGCATGGCGTTTGAAGCCCTAAATCATGCGGGTGTTGAAAATGCAAACTTATTGGTTGTTTTAAATGATAATTGTATGAGCATCGACCCTAACGTGGGTGCTTTAAAAGAATATTTAACCGACATTACTACATCACATACTTACAATAAAGCAAAAGATAAAGTGTGGGAATTGCTTGGTAAGATTTCAAAATTTGGACCAAACGCCCAAGAGATCGCTTCAAAAATAGAGAACGCTGTAAAAACATCTTTATTGAAGCAAAGTAATTTATTTGAATCATTAAAATTCAGATATTTTGGTCCGATTGATGGACACGATGTACAGCGTTTAGCAACCGTGCTTGCAGATATGAAGGATATTCCTGGACCAAAAATTTTACACGTACTTACAAAAAAAGGGAAAGGATATAAATTTGCCGAAGAAGGGAATACCACTTTATGGCATGCGCCCGGTGTTTTTAATAAAGAAACAGGAGAGATAATTAAGGTAACTCCAAAAAGTCCTCAACCTCCAAAATACCAAGATGTGTTTGGGCACACCATTGTAGAGTTGGCCGAAAAGAATTTAAAGATCATGGGAATTACTCCCGCCATGCCATCAGGCTCATCATTAAACATTATGATGAAAGCAATGCCCGATAGAGCTGTGGATGTTGGAATTGCGGAGCAACACGCGGTAACATTTAGTGCGGGTTTAGCAACGCAAGGTCTCGTTCCTTTTTGTAATATTTATTCATCATTTATGCAGCGCGCCTACGATCAGGTAGTGCACGATGTAGCTTTACAAAAATTAAAAGTTATTTTTTGTTTAGATAGAGGAGGATTGGCAGGCGCTGATGGACCAACACATCATGGTGCATTTGATATTGCCTATTTCCGTTGTATTCCAAACATGATAGTAAGTGCGCCAATGAACGAAGAAGAACTTCGTAATTTGATGTACACTGCGCAATTGGATGAAACACAAGGACCGTTTAGCATTCGTTACCCAAGAGGAAACGGAGTAATGGTAGAGTGGAAAACGCCATTTAAGAAATTAGAAATTGGTAAAGGACGAAAAATAAAATCGGGTAAAGATGTGGCCATTCTTTCAATAGGACATCCAGGAAATTTAGTTACTGAAGCCATAGCAACTTTAGAAAAAAACAGCATTTTTGTAGCGCATTACGATATGCGTTTTGCAAAACCAATTGACGAAGAATTATTGCATGAGGTGCTTTCTAATTACAGTAAAGTAATTACTGTTGAAGACGGTTGTATTATGGGTGGTATGGGAAGCGCCGTTTTAGAATTTATGTCGGATAATAATTATTCGGCTCAAGTAAAACGCCTGGGCATACCTGATAATTTTATTGAACACGGTGAACAGTCTGAATTATATGAGGAGTGCGGGTTTTCGCCCGTACAAATTGCGGAGGCAGTTGAAGAAATTTTAAAAGAGAAAAAAATTACAAAGAGTAAAGAAGCTTAGCTTTTATTTTAGGTTACGAAGCCTTATTTAGCTGGTTTTTTCTTTAAAAACAACTATATTTGAATCTCAAACATTAATTTATTTAAATTCTAAAAGATGAAAAAAGCAATTATAATTATTGTTGTTATTAATTTCTTATTAACGTCTTGTGCAACTATTATTTCAACAACTCATAAAAATGTAAGTATCACATCAAATCCTCCAAATTCAGAAGTTTTCATAAAAGGAAAATTAATTGGCACAACCCCTATTAACACAAGTATTAGTAGGAAAACGACCTCTATTGAACTAAGGCAGAAAGGCTATGAAACGACGACTAAAAAATTAAAGCGTGGCGTTAATGGCACTTATTTCTTAAACATATTAGCGCCATATGGATTGATTATAGATGCAATTACTGGTGCCTTATGGAATTTGCCATCAAATATAACTGTGGATATGCCCAAAACTGCTGGAAATACTGAAATGATTGTAAATAATAAAAAGAATGAAACACAAAAAACCACTCCTACTACCAGAGAAACAGATGCTGAGAATAAAGAAATGTATGCTTCCAATGTAGATTTTGATAATCCAGGAAAGTTTTATGCAATTATTATAGGAGTTAGTAACTATAAGGATAAAAACATTCCTGATTTAGACAGTTTACCTATTAAGGATGCCAAATCAATAAAAAAAGTTCTAAACGAAAAGTATTTATTTGAGAAAGAAAACACTTTGGAATTATACAATCCAACGAGAAGAGATATTGTAAGTGCATTTGCTGACATGTCCAAAAAAGTTACACCTAATGATAATTTATTTATTTTTTATGCGGGCCATGGTCATTATGAAAAGGATAACGATATTGGATACTGGCTTCCTTCAGACGCCGAAGTTAATAATCCTTCCAATTGGTTATACAATGATCAATTAGTTGCAGACATAAAAAAAATCAAATCACTACATACCCTTTTAGTATCAGATGCTTGCTTTAGCGGCAGCATATTTAAAACTCGATCTGTTAATATGACCGACGCGAGTAGTTTTATTAAAGGAAAATATCAGTTACCCAGCAGAAAAGCCATTACTTCTGGAACTCTAAAAACAGTGCCTAATAAAAGTGTATTTATTAAATATTTACTTGATAGGTTAAAAAACAACGAAGAGAATTTCTTTTCCTCTAGCCAATTATTTCAAAGCTTAGAAGAACCTGTGACAAATAACAGCGCTAGCCTCCCTCAATTTGGCGTTATACAAAATGTAGGCGATGAAGGCGGAGATTTTATTTTTATTAAAAAACAAAAAACCCCCGAAGTCTTGCAGCCTACAAAAAAGTAATTCCCTTTGAAGAAAAGCGTGGATTTTTCACCTGAGCAAATTGCAAAAGCCGCAAAAGAGATTCTTACAGAGACCTCAAAAAACAAGCGCAAGATCATTTAATTAGCATATCTTGACACGTTAGTTGAATATATTTTCCTGTATGTGGGGAATTTTTCCTTTTAATAATTTGATTATCCGTTAAACCAAAGCATCCTTAGTTAAATTCCAGCATCGTTTGCGATCGATATATGGACTCGTGTTTCGACGATTTTTTTGCAAAGGCTGTGATTTCATGTTTGCTTCTAAGCAGTTCTTTACGACAAATACGGTTATTGTACAAATTGTCGAGCGGCGAAATTTTTCGCAATTTCACCTCATAATTACTTACATGAAGGTAAATCATCGTTGTTTGAAGTTTCTCATGACCAAGAAGTTCTTTAATCGACATTAGATCTAAGCCGTCTTCGAGCAAATGAGTTGCAAAACTATGGCGCAAAGTATGTAAACAAACGCCTTGTTTGGTGATGCCGGTTTTTTTCACTGCTCGCTGAAAAATTTTGCTAAGTGTTGATGTACACAATTTTCCTCCTGCGGAACTGTTGAATAGATAACGGAAAGGCCTTTCCATTTCAAGATAACGATGCAGTTCGGGCAACAAGCGCGGAGACAAGCAGGTATAACGGTCTTTTTTTCCTTTTCCGCAGCGAACATGTATCATCATGCGATCAACATCCAGGTCGCCGATGCGTAAATTGCATAATTCACCCAAGCGTAAACCGGAAGAGTATATTAACATCAGCATCACTTTATCTTTGTGTCTCAGGTTGGTCGAGAACAAGGCAGTGCATTCGGTCCGGCTAAGCACTGCTGGCAATTTTTTTTCACGTTTGTGAACCGGTAGTTTATAATGTATTTCTTTTTCGCCTTTTATTTTGCGATAAAACTTGAGTCCGCTTATGGCAAGTTTAAAATCACTTTCCGAATTAGGTATACCGCCTTTTACCATAGTAGCCAGATAAGAATAAACCTCCTCTTCGCTGCAGTGCTCAGGCATTTTATCATACATACTGCTTAGTTGCGCAAGTTTCCGTATATAACTTTTGCTGGTTCTTTCGCTAAGACCTCGCATTTTGCTATGCTCCTTCATTAATTTTATACAATACTCAAAATCGGGAAGTTTTTGTCGGGTTATCTCAATAATCGGATGTAAAATAGCGCTCATGTTTTTCTTGGCAAAGAACGTATTTAACAACCGTAGTTAGAACTTAGCCCGGTAGATTTTTCAACGGGGCAAATGTGATCTCTGAGCTGTTTCAAACCAAGTTGTCGCTACCGAACCTGTTAAATCAACCGGATTTTCGCGCTAACACATAAGATGTGCTTATAGCCCTATTCCTAACGGAAGCGTGGATTATAGACAGGCATGAAATATAATCTGCCCATAATCATACTATTTAAGCTTTTTACACTTGAAAAAAGGGCATTAATCCCTTATATTTGTTGAGCTGAAATTAAAGCCCAGCCTTAACATGAGTGTAAACGGAGAAGAAGTGTTTGAAGGCAAGTTAGCCAAGAACGATATAATAGAACCAAAAGATTGGATGCCGGATAATTATCGCAAGCATTTGATTCGACAAATTTCTCAGCACGCGCATAGCGAAATTGTTGGGATGCTTCCGGAAGGAAATTGGATAACACGCGCACCAAGCTTACGCGCAAAATTAGTTTTATTAGCAAAAGTACAGGATGAAGGTGGGCACGGTTTATATCTTTATACTGCCGCAGAATCTTTAGGAATTAGCCGCGATGAAATGCTAAATGCATTGCACACGGGCAAAGCAAAGTATTCTTCTATTTTTAATTATCCAACGTTAACCTGGGCTGATATTGGCGCAATTGGTTGGTTGGTAGATGGCGCAGCGATCATGAATCAAGTAATGTTGCAACGTACGTCTTATGGGCCTTACGCTCGTGCGATGGTAAGAATTTGTAAAGAAGAAAGTTTTCATCAACGCCAAGGATATGAGGTAATGACCAAATTATCTTTTGGAACTCCCGAGCAAAAAGAAATGGCGCAAGATGCATTAAATCGTTGGTGGTATCCAACCTTAATGATGTTTGGACCACCGGATGTTGAAAGCCCAAACAGCGATAACGCTATTAAGTGGAGAATAAAACGCGAAACAAATGATCAGTTGCGTCAGCGTTTTGTAAATCAAACCATAACGCAAATAGAATATTTAGGATTAACCTGCCCTGATACAAATTTGAAATGGAACGAAGCAAAAAAAGGCTACGATTTTAGCGAACCAAATTGGGTAGAGTTTAAAAGCGTTATTCATGGAAATGGCCCTTGCAATAAAGAACGGCTTGAAGCACGTAACAAAGCACATAAAGATGGTGAGTGGGTAAGAGCTGCTGCCATGGCCTTTGCAGATAAGCAAAACGAATCAACAATAGCAGCATAATAAATTAGAACTAAAAAAAATGAAAGATAATCAAGGCCCAATGTGGGAAGTATTTGTACAAAAAAAAGCAGGGCAGCCATTTGTTCACTGCGGAAATTTACACGCGTTTGATAAAGAAATGGCATTGCAAAACGCACGCGATCTTTATACACGCAGAGGCGAAGGAATGGCATTATGGGTAGTACTGTCGAGTAATATTGTTTCAAGCAGTCCTGAAGATATTGGAAGTTTTTTTGAACCAAGCAACGATAAAATTTTCCGTCACCCTACATTCTATCAGATCCCCGACGGTGTTGGGCACATGTAATTTAGCGCAGTTCTAAAAAATTTAATTTTTTAAACTACCATTTAGTTTCTTATAAACACACTGTACGGATCAACCGATAGCTCGATTCGTTTTGATAATACCGAGAAATTTGTAAGGTCAATAAAATTCAAAAAACCATTTCTTCCACTACAAACCGACGAGTGATGTGGCGTAGGCCCATCGATAAATAAATTTCTACTGGCAACGTATAATATCTTTTTACTTTCGTCAACGCCAATTCCATGTGGCATATATCCAACGGATAAAGGCGGTTTAGCAATAAAAGTAGCTATATCAATTTCCGTGATTGTTCCTTTTTGACCTGCAACACTTACCGAATCATAAGGAGAAGAAACATACATTTTATTTAAGGAATAACAAACGGCGATCTCTTGAGGATAATATCCGGTAGGAATAATATCCGTTATTTGTCGGGTAGCGATATCAAAAACCCGAAGATCATTTGTTTTTTGACAGCTAATGTAAAACGATTGCTTATCAGGAGAAAGAAAGATCTCGTGCGCATCCAATTTACTAATAGAGGAAGCAAGAAAACCGGGATCAATACTTATTTGTTCGGCACCTGAAAAAGCGGTATCAATTTTAAAAATAAAATTACCGGTTTGCGCTGTTACATACATCGTATCATTAGTTGCATTAAGTGCAATGCCATGTGGATAATTGAAACCAGGAACACTGTATTTTAAAGTCATGTTTTCAAGGTTAACGGAAGCAATACGTCCGTTACTGGTCCACGAAACGCAATAGGCCCGTTTCCCATTATCAGAAATAACAAGTGTATTCCAATCATAATTGGGGCCGAGCGTAGTTTCGCCAACAAACGAATCATCAGAACATCTAAATTTTTGAATAAGGTTGGTGGCAATAAATACAACATACCAATATTTTCCATCAGGAGAAACTTTTATCATATGTGGAACCTCTACACTATTGTTTTTGTTTCCAACGGTAATGTATCGTATAGGAAGTTGAGTTTCCGAATCCAAAACAGTTACTACATCGCATCCTTGATTAACAACGTAGGCTTTTTTTCTGTTGGGATCGTTAGACCATTTTATTTCTCCATTTATATCGGGAGCCCCGGCATCGATCCAATCTTTAATGGTTTTTACTTCTTCTTTAGTAAGCGCGGATTTATTTAACGGCATGGTTGGGCTGTTGATGAGCCCGAGTTCGGGATATGTATTAATAAAATAACATAACGATGAAAAATCACTTCTAAAAGGGATAACGGCCGAGCCTGAGTTTGTGCCTTTAAAAAGGTCATTCCACGTGGTGAGATTTAATGATGAAGCGGCTTTGTAACTTTTATCATTATGGCAACCCGAAGTAGCGCATTTTAAAGAAATGATCTTTCCAACTTCATTAGGATAATTCCCATAGTTGGCCAAAGCTTTATCTTTTCTACAAGAAAAAAACAGAATCGAAACAAGTACTAGAATATGAGCGGTAATACACCTCATTTATAAACACTAATTTAGCGCAAAAATTTTGAATTTTGATGCCGAAGGAAGAACGAGATTTTAAATAATTGAGTCTTGGTAAGATTTCGACTGTATTGATGGAAAACACCACACGATGCGCGTTTGTGCTTAAAACAAAACCACCGGAATAGTTATCTTAACAGGATAATAAGCCAAAAGCAGCAAAAAAGACCCTATAGCCCACACAATTGAACAAATAAATACTAAATTTGTAAACAAGTACATCCAATGGATAATAAAGTACTATATAATTATATTATAAATTTAGCCGACGATAAACTTGTGTTGGCCCAGCGTTTAAGCGCCTGGACTGGCCATGGTCCTTTTTTAGAAGAAGACCTAGCGCTAACCAATATTGCATTAGATATGTTTGGAACCGCCAAATCACTTTTAGAATATGCTGCAAAAATAGAAGACAAAGGAAGAACAGAAGACGACCTTGCGTTTTTTAGAAACGAAAGGCAGTTCACCAATTGTTTGATATGTGAACAAGACAACGGCGATTATGCAAAAACAATTTTGCGCCAGGCATTTGTGGATTCGTATGATTATATGCTGTATAGCCAACTTGCGAAAAGCAAGGATGAAACTTTAGCGGGCATTGCTGCAAAATCAATAAAAGAGATCACCTATCATAAGCGCCATTCTCACAGTTGGGTAAATCGTTTTGGCAATGGAACAGAAGAAAGCAAAATCCGTTTGCAAACGGCTATGAACGAATTGTGGCGCTTTACCGGCGAGTTTTTTGAAACAACAGATGGAGATAAAGAATTGGCAAAACAAAATATGGCGGTTGATGCCTCAACCTTAAAAGGCGCTTGGGAAAAAGAGATCCTTACGTTACTTCAAAAAGCAAATATTGCTATACCTATGGATGCATACATGCAAACAGGCGGGCGTAAAGGCGTTCACACCGAGCATTTAGGTTTTTTACTATCAGAAATGCAAGTACTTCCACGCATGTTGCCGGATGCAAAATGGTAAAAAATTATTCATAATTATTTTTGTGACCGCTTTAAGCTTAAAGGCTAAGGCACAAGACACAACACTCACTTTTACAAAAGCAGAATTCCAAAAGTAAAATTCCTTAAGCAGGCATTAGGAAGTTTTCCAAGCGACTGCAAGATCACCTATTATAAAATGTCGATGAACCTTAAGGGGTCTGAAAAAGTAGCCATATTTGATTCAAAAGACCCTGAGTCGGCTAGTTTACCAAACGCGTTTATTGGAATAATCCAAAAAGATGGAGGCGCGCTGAATATTGAAAAAGTTAAAACAGGCTGTGCAGCGAATCGTTACAACAAATCGTTTAAGATAGTCGTAAACTAGTGTCAAACCTCAAAGAAACCTGGAAAAAACTCTCACCGTATTTTGTTGATATATGGCAATATGTCGTTATCATTTTGGTAATGATTATTGCGTCTATTTTTATTTTATAAAACCGCCTACATCCCTTTACCATCAAGGAATATAAACGTTTAGCTAAGTTTGTGTCGTTGCGCCTTTGTGGCCTCAAACCGCTTCCTCTTCCTCAATTTTAAATATTTAGTTATATTTGCGCATGGCAAATGGTAAACTTATCATTTTTTCAGCACCATCGGGCTCCGGTAAAACTACCATTGTGCGCCATTTGCTAAAAACATTCCCAAATCAAATTGAGTTCTCTATTTCAGCTACCTCACGTCCAAAACGCGGCGAAGAAGAAAATGAAAAAGATTATTATTACCTCAGCATCGAAGATTTTAAAAAGAAGGTCGATAATAAAGAATTTTTAGAGTGGGAAGAAGTTTACGCCGGAAATTATTACGGAACACTTAGAAAAGAAGTAGAGCGCATTTGGGCAAAAGGCAAAGCGGTTATTTTTGATATTGATGTAGAAGGCGGACTAAACTTAAAGAATCAATTTAAGGCCGACGCGTTAAGCATTTTTGTAATGCCCCCAAGTATAAAAATTTTAGAAGAACGTTTGAGTTCAAGAAGTACCGATAGCCCTGAAAGTATTGCGCGCCGAGTTGCAAAAGCCGAAAAGGAATTAAAAACAGCCGAACTATTTGATTGTTTTATTTTGAACGAAATATTAGAGGACGCGCTGAAAAAAGCGGAAATGGTGGTTTCCTTATTCATCAACAAAAAGCCGGCTAATTAGTCGAGCCTCAAAAACTCTGTAAGCCTTGTTATTATTGAGTTTGTTTAAAAATAGTGCGAAAAAAGTAAAAAAGGATTAAAAAAGCGGCAGATGTTTTTAAGTGC